>CBHTSV010000070.1:0-2476 GCA_966095215.1 uncultured Sphingomonas sp.
TGCGCTCCCAGAGTGCATCCCCAATGACAGGACCTTTTCTTGGCCAGCCAGCCCCCGGTCGACGACCGCAACGAAAACAATAGCCCCCCGCCTCCGGGCGACAGCGACATCGCTCCCATCTCCATCGTCGAGGAGATGAAGACCAGCTACCTCGATTACGCGATGAGCGTGATCGTGAGCCGGGCGCTGCCTGACGTTCGCGATGGCCTGAAGCCCGTTCACCGCCGCATCCTGCATGCCTGCCAGGAGGCGGGCTATGTCGCCGGCCGGCCCTACCGCAAGTCGAGCCGCATCGTCGGCGACGTCATGGGTAAGTATCACCCGCACGGCGACCAGGCGATCTACGACGCACTCGCGCGAATGACCCAGAGCTGGTCGATGCGCGTCCCCCTGATCGATGGCCAGGGCAATTTCGGCTCGATGGACCCCGATCCGCCAGCGGCTATGCGCTACACGGAAGCGCGGCTCGCGAAGGTCGCCAACTTCCTGCTGGGCGACATCGACAAGGACACGGTCGATTTCCAGCCCAACTACGACGCCTCGGAACGCGAGCCGCAGGTCCTCCCTGCCCGCTTCCCCAACCTGCTCGTCAATGGCGCCGGCGGAATTGCCGTGGGCATGGCGACCAACATTCCGCCGCACAATCTCGGCGAGGTGCTCGCCGCCTGCTGCGCCTACATCGACGATCCGGCGATCAGCTCGGAAGGGCTGATGGAGCATGTGAAGGGGCCGGATTTCCCGACCGGCGGCTTCATGCTTGGAATGGCCGGCATCCGCGGCGCCTATACGACCGGCCGCGGCTCGATCCTGCTGCGCTCCCGCCATCACGTCGAGGAAGGCCGCGGAGACCGCCGCTCGATTGTCCTCACTGAAATCCCCTATCAGGTCGGCAAGTCCGGCCTGGTCGAGAAGATCGCGGAGGCCGCCAAGGACAAGCGGATCGAGGGCATCTCCGACATCCGCGACGAGTCCAACCGCGAGGGCGTCCGAATCGTCATCGACCTGAAGCGCGATGCCACGCCCGAAGTCGTGCTCAACCAGCTGTGGCGCCACACACCCGCCCAGTCGAGCTTTCCCGCGAACATGCTGGCGATCCGCGGCGGCCGCCCGGAGACGCTCACGCTCCGCGATATCATCGAGAGCTTCGTCCGCTTCCGCGAGGAGGTGATCACCCGCCGCTCGAAGTTCGAGCTGCTGAAGGCCCGCGAGCGCGCCCACATCCTGCTAGGCCTCGTGGTCGCGGTCACCAACCTCGACGAGGTGGTAAAGCTGATCCGCGGGTCGAAGACGCCCGCCGAGGCCCGCGAGAAGCTGCTCGAGCGCGACTGGCCGATGGAACAGATCCGCCCGTACATCGCGCTGGTCGAAGCAGTCGAGCCGCAGAAGGCCGAGAAGAGCTACCGCCTCTCCGACGCGCAGGTGAAGGCAATTCTCGAGCTTCGCCTGCACCGCCTTACTGCACTCGGCCGCGACGAGATCGGCAACGAGCTCGAAGGCCTGGCGAAGAATATCGGCGAGCTGCTCGAAATCCTCGCCAACCGCGCCCGCCTCTATGAGGTGATGCGCGAAGAGTTCGACGAGGTCGAAGCCGAGTTCGCCACCCCGCGCGTCACGGAGCTCGCCCCCGCCGCCGACGGAATCGAAGACGAGGACCTGATCGAGGTCGAGGACATGGTCGTGACGGTGACCATGGAGGGTTACATCAAACGCACTCCCCTCGCCGTCTTCCGCGAGCAGAAGCGCGGCGGCAAGGGACGCGCCGGCATGGCGACCAAGGAAGAGGATGCGGTCACCAACCTCTTCGTCACCTCGACCCACAATCCAGTGCTGTTCTTCTCCAACCTCGGCCGCGTCTATCGCATGAAGGTCTGGCGCCTCCCCGAAGGAGGCCCCAATACCAAGGGACGTCCGATGGTGAACCTCCTTCCGCTGGCGGAGGGCGAAACCATTTCGACCGTGCTCGCGCTGCCCGAGGACGAGACGGAATGGGGCGGCCTGCACATCATGTTCGCCACTGCCCACGGCACGGTCCGCCGCAACAGCATGGCGGCGTTCACCAACATCCCGTCCAACGGCAAGATCGCGATGCGCTTCGGCACAGTCGACACCGGTGACGACGAAAACGAGGAGCAGGGCGACCCGACCGACCGGCTGATCGGCGTCGAGCTCCTGACCGAGGGCGACGACGTCCTCCTCGCCACGCGCAACGGCAAGGCGATCCGCTTCATGGCCACCGATGTCCGCGAGTTCCAGTCGCGCACCTCGACCGGCGTTCGCGGAATCCGCCTGCTCGAGAGTGATGAAGTCATCTCGATGTCGATCCTCCGTCGTGGCGCGATGCGCAGTCAGGAGGAGCGCGAGGCCTATCTGAAATGCCCACCATGGCGCGAACGCGAGGACGTCGAGTGCACGCTTGCCGCAGAAAGAGTGGCAGAGCTCTCCGAGAAGGAGCAGTTCATCCTGACGGTGACTGAGA
>CBHTSV010000071.1:0-1618 GCA_966095215.1 uncultured Sphingomonas sp.
CGCGGCCGCCAGATGCCGCGAAAAAGCCGTTCATCGCCTGCAGGCCTTCAGGCGACAGGGACACGTACACGCGGCGCTCGTCGGTCGGGTCGTTCGTCCGCTTCACCAGCCCCGCCTCTCCGAGCGAGCCGAGGAAGCGAAGCACTGTCGTCGCCGGGATGCCGCTCCGCCGGGTCAGCCGAGTGATGCTCATCCGCTGCTGATCGAGCTCGGCCGCATACAGCTCGAGCAGGATGTCCCAGGCCGGCTCGCCGAACAGCTTGGCCGGAAGGAACTTGCCCCGCTCCTGGCGGGCCTCGCAGATCGTGTAGACCAGTCGGGCGTTGACGGGCTGAGCGAAGGCGCGGACGACGTTCGTCTGCCCGGCCTCCGCTTCGCCCCCCGCCAGCCCCTCGGAACCCGAGTACGGCTCGTCCCTGTATGCCCTCGGCGCTGCCCGCGTCACGTCCTGTCCCCATATGTTGAAATGATGGGCCGGATTGTCGCCGGATGCGCACGGGTCGGCGATATCGGTTCGCTACTTACAGGGATTCTACCTAATGGGGGTCGGGCATGACCGGCAGCGCTGCGCGGCGCGCCTATGTGGTGGACGACGACGATGCGTTCCGCGCCTCCCTCCTTGCCTTGCTCGAGTCCAGCGGGTGGGAGGCGCAAGGCTTCGCATCGCTCACGGAGTTCGACGACGCCGCGACCGCGCTCGAGCCCGGGATCCTGCTGCTCGACCTCCATCTCGACGGAGCGAGCGGACTCGACTTCCTCGAATCCAGGCGCCCGGCGCTCGACCGCTTCGCAGTCGTGATGATGACCGGCGCGGGCGAGATCGAGACCGCCGTCCGGGCGATGAAGGCCGGCGCCGCCGACTTCGTCGAAAAGCCGTTCAGGGCCGACGAGCTGCTCGAGCGGCTGGTCCAGATCCACGAGTGGTTCGCGCACGAGCTTCGCGACCGGACGGCCCGTGCCGACGCGAAGGGGCGGGTCGCCGCGCTGTCGGCGCGGGAGCGCGACGTGCTCGAGCGGCTGCTCGCCGGAGCCTCGAACAAGCTCATCGCCCGCGACCTCGACATCAGCCCCCGCACCGTCGAAATGCACCGCGCCCGAATGGTCGCAAAGCTCGGCGTCGCGACCACCGCGGAGGCGCTGGAGGTTGGGCGGAAGGCGGGCGTGCAAGGCATCGCCCGAGCGGCTGAGTAGCGCCGGCGCCAGAGGAAGCCTTCGACAGGCTCGGGACAGGGCTTAAGTTCACTAAAGTCTCGCGGTTTGGCGCCATTTCGTGTGAACTTAAGAGGCCGCGGCGGCGCGCCAGCCCGCGCCACCGAATGGTCCGAATGTTCGCAGTGAGGGCGCTGTTTTGCGCCCTCCCGGGCAGGCTCGAGAGCAAGCTGCGCCGGAGCGCAGTTGCGTCAGGAGCGCTCGCGCAGGGCTCATGAGGTGAGTTCGAGCAAGCGGCTGGGCACATGCCTGCACTGCAAGCATGAAAGGGGGGCTGTAGGACAGGATTTTCTTAGGCAGCGAGTAGCTGCTCGATCCGCTCCAATTCCTTTGCGAACTCGAAGCAAAGCTGTTCGGCTTCGTCGTCCGGCAGCCAGCTTGCCATCTGCGGAAAGACTACCTGATGGTA
>CBHTSV010000072.1:0-13264 GCA_966095215.1 uncultured Sphingomonas sp.
CCCCTTAGCAGGGCGGCTCCGTCCCTTCAACCCGTTGCCGATTCGTGAACCATGCGATGAGTCGAGCCCTGACGCCGATGAACCGAGAAACCTGAACGTATGGGTTATCGGCCATTAACCCTTTGAATGATAAACACGACGCTTCGATTTGGGAGGGCAAAGGGTGTCGTTGAACCGGAGGGAGATGTTGCGTCTGGGGGCCATGGGGGCTGCGGGGGTCATGCTCTCGTCGTCTGCCGCGAGCTCGGGCCTTGCGCCCATGAGCCTCGTGCTGAATGCCAATGGCGACCCGCTCCAGTTCCGCACCGTTCCCGGCGTCCAGCCGGCTCAGCCGGTTGTTCCGGCCGTGCCGGGCGGCATCGATCCGCAACTCTTCGCGAGGGCGAAGGCGGCGCTGGATTCGCACCGCATCGGCCCGCGCGACGCGATCGGCATCGTCGATTTCTCCAAGCCGTCGAGCGACCCGCGCTTCTACGTCGTCGACCTGATGAACGGCACGACCGAGGCCTACCGCGTCGCCCACGGCCGCGGCTCCGACCCTGATCACTCGGGCTACGTCGAGCGCTTCTCGAACAACTTCGGCTCCTATGCGAGCTCCAACGGCACCTACACGACCGGCGATTACTACGACGGCAAGTACGGGCTTTCGATGAAGGTCCGCGGCCTCGACTGGTCGAACTACAACGCCGAGCCGCGCGCGATCGTCATCCACAATGCCTGGTATGCCGAGGACGACATGATCCCGATCCATGGCAAGCTCGGCCGCTCGGAAGGCTGCTTCGCCATGAGCCGCGAGAACCAATACAAGGTCATGCGCCGTCTCGCCGGCGGCCGGATGATCTACGCCGACAAGCTGGCGTAAGCCCGGAGATCGAACTTCAGCGAAAGGGCCGCTTCGGCGGCCCTTTTTGCATCCCGGCTAGCGCCGACGGTGGGTCGCCTTGTGCCGCCGAACGGCCGCCGCCCGGTGCTTCGCCGCCTTGTGCTTCTTCATCAGCGCGACGCACGTCCGGTTGCGCATCATCTTCTTATGGCTGAGGCTGTCGCAATAGCGGAGGTTTTTCTCCGTGCGCGTCAGCCGGTGATGCTTCTTGGCCTTCTCATGCCGCACCAGCGTGACGCACCGGTGGTTATGCGTCATGCGCCGGTGGCTTAAAGCGTGACAGTAACGAAGATCCTTCTCCTTGCGGGTCAGACGATGGCGCACATGGCTGACCCGGCGATGGGCAGCCTTCGCCTTGTGGTGCGTCCGTGTCGTTCGCTTCACGTGCCGCGTCCGGTGGTGATCGCCCATGTCGACCCAGCGGTGCTGTGGAGGCCTTTTGGACATGGGCGGGAAAGGCGGCAGGCCGCCGGGCGTTATCTGCACGTCGGGCGGAGGAGCCGGAGGTACGGACCGGCTTCCTTGCATGTCCGGCGGCGGAGCGGGCGGCACTGCGGGCTGGCCTGTTTGCTCCACCGACGCCGGCTGGGCGGGCGGCGTTGGTTGCGCGGCCAGAGGGGAAGCGAGCAGCCCCAATGCGGCTGCTGCACAAATGATGCCTATAGAGCGCATGGCCCTCACCCTCCCCAGCGTGAACGGTCACACGATAGCCAGAGCCGCGAACAGGACCAGCCGCCGCTGCCCGGAATTCAGCCGGGCGGATGCACGTCTTGTCGTTAAACCTGATCGCTGAAGTCGGTCGTCAGAGGTCGCGCGGACGCCCGGAGATGCGCTTCGCCCCGAACACGACCGCGAGCGCCTCATATCGATCGGCCATTTCGGCATGGGCCGCGGCCACGCGCCGGTCGGCGGCCCAGCGGCTCAGCGCCCGCTCACGCCGCTCGCGGGCGGCAAAGTAAAGTCCCTCAGCCCTCTCGGTCATTTGCCGCCCGAACGCAGCAGCTTTTCGCCGGTTCCAGCGAGTATAGCTCAGGCTTGCAACTGGGCCGCTTCGACGAAGCTTCGCGCCTTCGCCTCTACAGCCTCCACCAGCGGCCAGACACGTTCGATCTCCGTTTCGAACTTCCGCCACTTGTCGGGCGATGGCGGCGTGTGCGTGTATCGCGAAAGCGGCAGCTCGGGGCCCAGCTCCACATCCCACTCGAGGTCGAGAGCACGCGTCAGGCGAAGCATGGTCGATTGGGGGTCTCTGGAGAATTCCTGATGGTCGAGCGCAATCACTCGGCCGTGCTCAAGGACCGACAAATCGCCGACAAGCAAGTCGGTCGTCGTGGTCCATTGACGCGCAACGATCTCGGGCAGCGGTTTCCCGATCAACTCTCGCCATCGCGGGACCAGCAGCAGCGACCAGGGCGGGCTGCCCCACCCCGGCAGCCGCGGATAGGTAACGAAGCGCCCGGAGAGCCATGCCTCCATCATGCTCGCCAGCGTCTGCCGGGGATCGCGATAGAGATAGATGAAGATGCTGTCGTCCCACGCCGCGCTGAAAAACGGCACTCGAAGCGCGTTCTTCGGTGTCTTCTCGATCATCCGGACATTAGCCGCCGCAGGCCTGCCTTCACGGTCTTGCAAGCCCTGGTAGAATTTCTCGGCGAGATCCTCGACCGCCTCCGGCGTTGCATCGGCCAGCTCGAGACGGTTGGAGCTCCAGCCGCGGCGGGCCGGGTGGAAATCCGCGACCTGTTCGATCCGCATGTGACTTTCGCGGCCGGTGCTGAAGAGACCCGGCGCCTTGACGAGGGTCTCGAACAGCAATGTGGACCCGGATCGAGGCGTGCTGACGATGAAGATCGGGCGCACGATCCTGTCGCGGAATTTCGTCGCGGATTGCGCCGGGCCGGGCGAAGAAATCATGCGGTCATACGAATTGCGGAACCTGCGCGGCTCCGGGGAGCGTCCGGCGCAGCGTGCCGGGCTCGATTGCGTTAGCAAGCACGAACCGCCGCAACGAATCCCGGAAGCCCCAGCCATTCCGCATGAGAATCGGCTGCCGGATCCGCGCCATCACCGCTTCCACCTCGCTCAAGTGCTGCCGATACATGGGAAGGCCCTCATCGGAGGTTCCAAATTGCGCCCAGGTGCCGCTCCACGCCATGACGAACCGGTCGAGCGCCCGCGCAATGCTCTCGAGCCTTGGATCTTCCTCGGTCCAGCTCATGAGATAGGAGATATGGGCCTTGATCTCCCATGGTGACATGATCTTCGGGGCGTTGATCTGCTCGAACTGCAGCGGCCGGACTGGAGATGCTCCCGGAGCGACGAATCTTTCGGCCGCTTTGCCTTGGAGCGCCGCATCGATCAGGTCCCACAGTCCGGCGCTGCCGACCGTGTCCAGGACGAGATGTACTCGCGTCTCCCCGCCCGCGTTGCGGACCGAATGGCGGAAAAACGAATCCAGGAGCCAGCATTCGCCCGGAGCCATGTGAACCGTCTCGCCGGCACAGGTGAACGCGACTGCGGGGTTCGTGATTACGGGGATGTGGATGCGCAGGTGCGTGCGCCAGTAATAATGAATGTCGACATGTTCCGGGACGACAGCTCCGGCTTCCAGCCCCATCAGCCGGCTCCGTCCCCACGTCGAGTCCAGCTCCTGCATGATCTGCCTGACGTAGGCACAGCGTCCCAGCGCCTCCGTAGGCGCCATCGGCCCTGCCCATTGGTCCGTCTCCGCGCCTCCTGGGCTGACGAGCGGGACTGCAATGTTCCCGTCATACCCTTGCGGATGGGACTGCCAGGTCTTGCGCGGAAGCGCCCTGACCTCGCGCGCCAGGGTATCGCCGCAAAAGCGTATCGGCAGCTTTAGAAGAGGGCGTTCGATACGCATCGGTCAGGCTCCGTCACGCCGGCAAGCGGTAGTACCAGTGATGTGCGCAACAAGGCAAAGCGGCCGCAGCGGCCCGCACTTTGGCTCAGCGGGTCGCGACCTTCTCTGCAGGCTTGGTCTCACTCTTCGGCACCGCCTTCTTCGCCAGGCTCACGCCGCCGTCCTTCATCTGCAGCGCGGCGAGTGCGGTGCCGTCGCGGCCGTAGAGGTCGTTATAGTCGACGATGCTTCCATCGAGCAGCGCAGCCGAGCTGAAATAGACGATATAGACCGGCACGGGCTTCACGAAATTCGCCTGCACCGTCTTCTTGCTGGCCAGGGTCTGCTGGATCTTCTCGGGCGTCCACTCGCCATCGTCGTCGCCGAGCAATTGAGTCGCGAGGTCCAGTATATGCTCGGTACGGATGCAGCCGTGGCTCAGCGCACGCATCCGGCTGCTGAAGCGGCTGCGGGCGTTGGTGTCGTGCAGATAGATGTTCTGCGGGTTGTACATCACGAACTTGAGCTGGCCGAGCGCATTGGCCGGGCCCGGCGGCTGGCGCCAGCGCTTCACCTTGCCGTCATCGTCCTTGAGCGCGACGAAACCCTTCTTGCCCGCGACTTCCTTGGTGATGCTCGGCGGCACTTCCCACCAGGGATTGAGCATGACTCCGACCGCCATGGCGGAGAGCTGCGGAGTCGGCGTCTTGAGCGCGCCGGCGATTGCCTTGTGCTTCCATCGATTGACGCCGTTCTCGACAAGCGTCGCGTGGAAACCTGGAACGTTCACGATGATGTACTTCTGGCCAAGGTCGCGCGGCAGCCAGCGCCAGCGGTCCATGTTCAGCCGGATGCGGTCGAGCTTCGCCGTGTCGTCCGCGGGCGTCATCGCAAGCGCCGCCTTCAGCGCCGCATATTGCGGGTGCGTCGGAAGCAGGCCGTTCAGCGCGTCCGCGATCCGGTGCGTGGCAAGCGCCGCTCGCAGCAGCGAGTCCTGCTTGGCCGCATCGAGATCGTTGTCCACGACGTACCAGCCGGTGCGCGCTTCCTTGCGCACGTGTCCGAACGCGAGATCGGACGAAACGCGGTTGAACCGGTCGTTCGCCTCCCTTGAGATCGCCAGCGGATCGCGCGTGGCCAGCGCCATGCGCAGGCCCTCCGGATCATAGTCGGCCGGGTTGAGGCCATCGCGGCTTACCTGGGTCAGATAATAATAAAGCGCCTGCGCATTCATCAGGTCCCAGACAGGCGGCGGGAGAGGTGGCGGCTCCGCCTGGGCGACATCAGGCTGCTGCGGGGCCAGTGCCGGATTGCCGGGCATCGGCGCTGCAGGCTGGGTCTGGACGGAGGTCCGAACCGATGTGGTCACGGGTGGACGCACGGGAGCAGGCGCGGTGAGAAGCGGCCGCTGCACCTGGCTCGAAGGCCGCGGAACTGCCGCCGGCGCAACCTGAGCAAGTGCCGAACCGAGCGGCAGTGCCACTGCCGCGGTGAACGCGAGCATCGAGCTCGTGCGAACGCCCATCCCTGACCTCAAACCCTTCATTTTAAACGAATAGCTCTCGCCCTCTCTATCCATACAACGCTGCGATGCGACCCGCCAGTGACGTTGCGGCCACAGTCGCGAACAATGCACTTCCGACTGTCGCACGGCCAACATTAAGGGCTGATGGCTACGGCAGCATCTGGCTCGAATGTCTCAGAGGATATGGCGAAATTCCCACACCATGTTGAATTTCGGCGAGCTTTCTCCCTCGCGCAATCTTGACCGGCGCTGCCGGACGGCTCACGTCTGTGGATAAGACGGGGAATCGAGTCCTTAACGTCGTACGGGTGAGCGTTGGAACGGGGCGAGACATCTTTGATGATCAAGGCGCGCATCGCCGAGGACCACAGCGACCGCAGGCGACACCCGCGCGTGCCGGTCGATGTCGAGGCGAAGATGCGGGAGCTCGGCGCGAGCGGAGTCGAGGCGCGCGTCCTCAACATTTCCGAACAGGGCTTCATGGCTGAATCCGAAGGCCGCTTCGAAGTCGGCAGCCGGGTCTGGCTGATGCTTCCCGGCCGCGACCGCGCCAATGCGGTCGTCAAATGGACGGCGGGCGACCGCCTCGGCGCCGAGTTCGCCGAGCCCATTTCGATCGAGGGCATCAAGGACTGATCGGCCTCGGCTGATCGGCGCGCAGCCTCCCTTCACCGCTGATTTGTCTTGCCGCAGGCTCGGGTACACCCACCTCGTGCAACCGCATCCATGCTCGGTCGTTGGGCCAGCCGCGAAAGGAACATCCAATGCCATTCATGCTGGGCTCAAGCGAAATGCGCCGGCCCTACGAGCGGGGCTACCACGCGGTCTATCACGACGGCGAGATCAACCATTGCCCGGGCTGCGGCCGCACCCAGTGGTTGATCGGCCGAGTGTCTGCCGAGTGCGCCTTTTGCGCGACCGCCCTTCCGCTCGCGGAGGCGAGCATGCGCTCACACAACGGCCCGGTTGTGATCCAGCACAAGAACCGCCACGCCAACGCGTGGGCCGCTTAGGAGCCGCGGAGACCCTAGCCCTTCTTCCTGACCGGCACCTGGACGTTGCACAGGTCCACCCCACCGGCGGGGCGGATGTAGAAATCGTCGTGCCGGTTCGCGCGTGTTCTCAGGTATGAGGCGAAGCTCGCGCTTCCCGTGTCCATATATTCGAAAGCAGGCCGATCGCCGGCGGGCATGTCGCTCGCGAGCCGGATGCTCGTGATCGGTACGGCCTGTGCCTTGTCCTTGTAGAAGCCGAGCGCCTCGGTGCCGCGCGCGAGCGAGCTCAGCTTGTCGATCCCCTCGATGACTCGTCCGACGACCGCGATGTTCCGGTCGAGGTGGCGCGGCGCGTGCCCGATCACGGCGTAAAGCTCGCCGCCGGTTCCAGTGTCCGGTGACAGATCGCGGCCCACACCGACGCTGCCGTAGCAATGCGCAAGGTTCGCCCAGCCGGCCTTCGCACTATAGGCGACGGGCCAGCCGCGAACGAAGCCGGAGCCCGGTGCGTAAGGATCGGCATAGCCCAGCGGCTTCACCGCCAGGCCTTTCAGCGGGCGCGTATATTCCGCCGGCGGCTTGGGCGTGACGCCTTTCGGCCAAGGCTTGTCGCTCTCGTTCAAACCCCATTGCGCGACATAATTGTCCTGCACACGATAGATGCTCGCGCCGTCCCAATAATTCCCTCGCGCCAGTGCCTTGATGTTGGCGACGTGGACCGGCGCGAACTCCGGAGCGAGCTGGACCACGACGCGACCGCCGTTCTTCAGGTCCATGATCAGCAGATCGTCAGGATCGATCGTCTTCCACGCCGACGCCGGCGCGCCTGCGACAATGTCGTTAGGGGTGAGCAACTTCTTCGGCGGCGCAGCACCGGTGAGCAGCGCAGCGGCGGCCAAAAGCAACAAAGATCGCATGACGTCCCCTCCTCGACAGCGGTGGTCTAGCCGAGCAATTCCGGCGCGGCTATCGCCCGCAGATGCACACCGCCACCCTGATGCTGCTCGGCTCCGGCGAGCTCGGTCGTGAGTTCGCGATCGCCGCCAAGCGCCTCGGCTGCCGCATGATCGCCTGCGACCGCTACGCCAGTGCGCCGGCGATGCAGGTCGCGGACGCCTCTGAGGTCTTCCCGATGCTCGACGGCGCCGCCGTCCGCGCCGCGGTGGAGAAGCACAAGCCCGACGTGATCGTGCCGGAGATCGAGGCGATCGACACGGCGACCCTCGCCGAGCTCGAGAAGGAAGGCTGGCGCGTCGCTCCGTCAGCGAGGGCGGTCCAGCTCACCATGAACCGCGACGGGATCCGCGAGTTCGCCGCGCGCGAGCTGGGCCTCGTCACCTCCAAATACCGGTTTGCGGAAAGCCGCGAAGAGGCCATTGCCGCGGCGCAGGAGGTCGGCCTTCCGTGCGTCGTGAAGCCGGTCATGTCGAGCTCGGGTCACGGCCAGAGCACGGCCAGGAAGGCCGAAGAGGTCGGCAAGGCCTGGGACTTCGCGGTCGAGAACATGCGCGGCGACCGGCCGCGCGTGATCGTCGAGGAGTATATCGACTTCGACAGCGAGATCACATTGCTGACGGTGGCGACGAAGGACGGAGTGCTCTTCTGCCAGCCGGTAGGGCACCGTCAGGAAGCCGGCGACTATCGCGAGAGCTGGCAGCCGGCCGGAATCCCGCAGGAGGCGCTGCAGTCGGCGCGGTTCCAGGCGCGCAAGGTGGTCGAGGCGCTCGGCGGCCACGGCATCTTCGGAGTCGAATTCTTCGTGCGCGGTGACCAGGCAATCTTTTCAGAACTCAGCCCGCGACCGCACGACACCGGCATGGTCACGCTCATCTCGCAATTCCCGAACGAGTTCGAGCTGCACCTTCGCGCGATCCTCGGGCTCCCGATCCCGTCGATCGAGCTGATCGGCCCGTCGGCCTCCGCGGTGATCCTCTCCGACCGGGAGAGCGATGATTTTTCCTACGACGGAATCGCCGAAGCGCTCGCGGCCGGAGCGCCGCGGCGCCCCGTCGATCTTCGGATCTTCGCCAAGCCGAAGACACTCGATCACCGCCGCATGGGAGTGGCGCTGGCCCGCGGCGAAAGCATCGACGACGCGGTCGAGCGCGCCAAGGCTGCAGCCTCCCGCGTCAAGATTCGTTACGGCAAATGAAGGCTTAAGGAGGAACTATGCGGACCCGCCTGATCGTCGCTTTTGCCGCGCTCGCCGCTGCCGGCTGCAACCAGCAACAGCCGCAGACGAATCCGACCAATGAACCGGCGATCAAGGTCCGCGCCTCCGAGCAGGAGCAGCTGCATCAGCTCGATGCGCTCAACCTCGCGATTGCGCTGAAGCGCGCGATCTACGACGCCGGCTACACCTGCAGGCGGATCACCGATGCCGGCTTCGTCGGCGCGTTCAAGAATCTCGACATGTTGATGGCCCATTGCGTCTACGAGAAGGGAACCCCGCGCGACTGGGCGATCTTCGCCGGGCCCGACGGCAGCGCGCAAGTACGCGATTGCCGCGACGTCGAGGGAACCGAGCTTCCGCAATGCGCGATCAAGAAGCGCCCGAAGGGCTCGTTCGGCTTGGTCAAATAGGCGTAGCCATTTGTCGCCGGGGAGGGGGATCGAAGCACATCGGGCAGCGCTGGCCGTCTTCACCGCGGCCGTTCTTCTCGTCGCCTTCTCCATCCTGATCCGCGCGGTCAATCACGACGAGGGCCAATATGTCGGCGCCATTGCGATGATGCGCCACGGCTGGCCGTATCTCGATTTCCCCTATCTCCAGACTCCGCTGCAGCCGCTGTTGCTCAGTCCTTTGTCGCTGCTTCCCGCCGGATGGCTGCTGGTGGCTGCACGCTGCGCGAATGGCCTCTTCGCCCTGGCGACGCTTGCGCTCGCCTATTCGGCGGTCAGCAAGCGAGTCGAGCCGCGCAGAGCGCTCATCGCGATTGCCGCCTTTGCCTGCACGGAAGCGTTCCTGCTCGCTAGCTCGCTGGCGCGAAACGACGCCTTGCCGATGATGCTGCTAGCAGCCGCGATCATCCCTTTGTTGCGCGCCGCAGATACCGGGGACGCGAAGGCGCTCGCCATTGCCGGCCTGCTCCTCGGACTCGCGACATCGGCGAAGATCAACGCCGCCGTGCCCGCCGCCGGCGCAGGCTTGTTCGTCTTGCTGCGGGCACGCCGGTTCGGCCTTAGTGGCGTAAACGCCTTCGCTCTCGGAGCGCTCGCCGGCCTTCTGCCGATGGCGGTGCTGGCGCTCGCGGCGCCCGACCGTTTCCATTTCGGCGTCTTCACCTACAGCCTGCAGGCGCCGCAGCAGTGGTGGACTGCCGTCGGGCGTGCGTCCGACCTCGATCCGCTCAGCCGCCTCGTCAATCTGACAGGTCTTGCGTTCGAAGGCGCGACGCCCTTCGCCTTGGCAGCCGCGGCGCTCGACCGCCGCCGCACCGACGACCGGCTGCTCCTGAACCTGATGATCATGGGCGGCCTCGTCGGCGCTTACATGCCCGAGCCGCCATTCACCCAATATCTTGTGCCGTTGCTCCCGCCGCTATTCGCGCGTTTCGCCCTGGCGATCGACGGTCCGCGCCAGCGCTGGCACAGGCCCGTGCTGTTCCTCACCATCCTCGGCGCGATCGGCGGGCTCGTCTATACCGGCGTGCATAGCGCGCGTGCGATCAAGCGCGAAGGCATCGATCTGGTGCGCGCAGTGGAGCAGGGGCGCGAGGTCGCACGTCTCGCGGCGGGCGGCCCGATCGCGACGCTTTCACCCGAGGCGTTCGCCGGGTCCGACACAAACATCGAGCCCGGCTTCGTCACCGGCCCATTCCTGTTCCGCACTTCCGGCGATCTCGGCGGCATGGCGCTGCGCCTCGGCTTCAGCCCGAACTGGCAGCGGATCGACGGAGCGCTGAGCGCCCGGCCACCGGCTGTCATCATCGTGGGGCGCGAGGCCAAGCCCTGGCCGCCGCTGTTCCCCAACGGGATGGATGGCCCGCTGGCCGCCTGGGCGCGAGCGCACGGCTATGCGGCCGTGCCGCTGCCCGGCGGCTCGACCGCATTCGTCAGGCCTACGGTAGTTCGCTGAGCGCGATCAGCCGGGATTGCACTGGCGAGTTTCCTTATACTCGCCCTGTGCCGACATTTCCTTGATGGTGACGCAATTGCCCTGCTTGATGGTCTCGCGCCAGCTGCCGTCCGGATTGGTCTCGCGATTGCCCTTGTGCACGCGCTTGCCGTCCTTGATCTCGTAGCTCCAGCCTTTGGGAGTCTGCTGGGTCTGCGTCGCCTGGGCGGAGACCATGCTCGCGCCGAACGCCGCCGCGACCAGCGCGACGCCGCCAAGCACCAGGATCTTTCTTGCCATTCGCATGCTCACACGACTCCTCACGGTTCCGGCTACCACGAGCGACGTGAACCGGGCCTGACGCCCATATGGGGTCAATTGACAGGAATGCGAGAGCGCCGGGCGCGCAAGAGCGCCGAGGCTGAGAGCCGCCGGTTAGCCCTGACGAGCTTTGAACCGCCGGTTCGTCTTGTTGATGACGTAGGTGCGCCCACGGCGACGGATCACTCGGCAGTCCCGGTGGCGCGACTTCAGCGACTTCAGTGAATTGCGAATCTTCATGGCCGGGCGCCTGCCTCGTCTCTCTTAAGCTTACGTTGTTGGAAAAGGTCCAAAAACCGGCGGCTCACCTAGAGAGCGGCGGTCTCCAAGTCAAGAACGGTTGCCGGGCAGCGTTCGAACCACCGCGTCGCGCCAGCCGGCGATCAGCCGCTCGCGTTCGGCGCCGCTCATTCCCGGGTCGAACCGGGTCGCTTGCGCAAAATTGTCCGGAAGCCCGTCGAGCCCGGACCAGAGACCCGTCGCCAGGCCCGCGTGAAACGCCGCTCCAAGGGCTGTCGTCTCAAGGTTCTCGGGCCGATCCACCGGCACCTGGAGGATGTCCGCCAGGAACTGGCAGAGCCAGTCGTTTGCCGCCATGCCTCCATCGACGCGGATCGACTGTGCCCGCGCCGCCGCGTCCGCGGCCATGGCATCGGAGAGGTCCAGCGTCTGGTACGCAACGGCCTCCAGCGCTGCGCGTGCAAGATGCGCGCCGGTCGCGCCGAGCGTCAGGCCGAGTATCGCGCCGCGCGCGTCGGGCTCCCAATAAGGCGCCCCGAGCCCGACGAACGCCGGAACCATGTAGACGCCATGGCTGTCGGGAATGCGCGTCGCCATGCTGTCGGTCTCGGCGGCGTCGGCGATGACTCCAAGTCCGTCGCGCAGCCATTTGATCGCCGCGCCGGCGACGAAGATCGATCCTTCGAGCGCATAGTGAGTCCTACCGTCCAACCGATAGGCCGGCGTGGTGAGCAGCCGATTGCTGGATTCCACGGCTTTCTGGCCCGCGTTGAGCAACATGAAGCAGCCGGTGCCATAGGTTGACTTGACCATCCCCGGCCCGAAGCAGCCTTGGCCGAACAGCGCGGCCTGCTGGTCGCCCGCCATTCCCGCGATCGGCAGCTCCGCGGCGAACAGCCCCGGCGCGGTGATGCCGAACACATGGGCATTGTCGTGCACCTCGGGCAGCAGTGGCCCCGGTACATCGAACAGCCGGCAGAGCTCCGCGTCCCAGCGTTGCTCGCGAATGTCGAACAGCATGGTGCGGCTCGCGTTGGTGACGTCGGTGGCGTGAACCGCGCCACCGGTTAGACGCCACAAGAGAAAGCTGTCGATCGTCCCGGCAGCGAGCTCGCCTTTATCGGCTCGTGCCCGCGCGCCCTGAACATTGTCGAGGATCCACGCAATCTTCGTCGCCGAGAAATAAGGATCGAGCAGCAAGCCCGTCTTCGCTCGAACGAGCGGCTCCGCGTCGTCCGCCTTGAGCCGCGCGCAGGTGTCCGCCGTTCGGCGATCCTGCCAAACGATGGCGTGATGGATCGGCGCGCCGGTCGAGCGGTCCCACACGACCACCGTCTCGCGCTGATTGGTGATTCCGATGCCGGCGATGTGCGACGGGTCGACTGCCGCGATAACCTCGCGGACCGTCGAAAGGACGCTTTGCCAGACTTCTTCTGGATCGTGCTCGACCCATCCGCCTCGCGGATAATGCTGCGTCAGCTCGCGCTGCGCCTTGGCGACGGCCCTCGCTTCGGCATCGAACAGGATCGCACGCGTCGACGTGGTGCCCTGGTCGATCGCCAGCACGCGGTCAGACGACGGCATGTTCCAGCAGCTTGCGCTCCCAGCTGAGCGCATCGCAAACGATGACGTCGATATCCGCATAGCGCGGACGCCAATCCAGGGTCTCCAGAATGCGCGCGTTGGCCGAAACAAGCATCGGCGGATCGCCGGCGCGGCGTCCTTCAATCACACGCTTCAGCGGAGCGCCGTTCGCCTTGTCGACCGCGTCTAGCACCTCGAGCACCGAAAGGCCTCGCCCATAGCCGCAGTTGAGGATTAGATTCTCCTCCGGCCGCGCAATCAGCTTCTCGAGTGCCGCGACGTGCGCCGCAGCAAGATCGCTCACGTGGATATAATCGCGGATGCACGTTCCGTCGGGCGTCGGATAGTCGGTGCCGAAGACCGAGACATGGTCGCGTTTCCCCACCGCCGCCTCGACCGCGACCTTGATGAGGTGCGTCGACCCCTTGCCGATCTGGCCCGCCCGTCCGTCAGGATCGGCACCCGCAACATTGAAATAGCGCAGTGCACCATAGTTGAGCGGGTGAGCGGCGGACGCGTCGGCGAGCATTCTCTCGGTCATCAGCTTCGATGCACCGTAAGGGTTGATCGGCTCCTTCGGATCGCCCTCTTCGACCGGGACTCGCTCGGGCGCGCCATAAACGGCAGCCGTCGAGGAAAACAGGAGGTGCTTCACCCCCGCAGCGACGGCGGCGCTGATCAGCGAGTGCGTCGCAACCGTGTTGTTCCGATAATAGTCGAGCGGCTTCTCGACCGATTCCGGGACCACGATAGAGCCGGCGAAATGCATGATCGCGCCGATCTTCCGCTCGTCGAT
>CBHTSV010000073.1:0-4402 GCA_966095215.1 uncultured Sphingomonas sp.
AGTGGCCCAGCTCGTGGAAGAAGACGAGCGGCCCGAGCATGCACACGAACGCGACGAGGATCAGCCAGAGCGGCGGCTGGGCAATCATCAGTGACAGCTGTCCTTCATCAGGGCTTGAACGCGCGACCGTGTCGCGTGGTCGATCTCCAGCACATCACCGATCGACCGCGGCGAGCCGAAGTCTGCATCGGCAAGCGCCTGCTCGACAACCCGCGTAATGTCGGTGAATCGGATTTCGCCCGAAAGAAAGCTCGCCACGGCAGCTTCGTTCGCGGCGTTGAGGACGATCGGAGCCGCGCCGCCAGCCTCGAGTGCCTCACGGGCGAGACGCAGCGCCGGGAAGCGCTGGAGGTCGGGCGCTTCGAAATCGAGCCGCGCAATGGCTGCGAGATTGAGCCGCTGAGCGGGTGTTTCCATCCGTTCCGGCCAGGCGAGCGCGTAACCGATCGGAATCCGCATGTCGGGACTGCCGAGCTGGGCCAGCACCGAGCCGTCGACGAACTCGACCATCGAATGGATCACCGACTGCGGGTGGATCAGGATATCGATCCGCTCCGAGGGCAAGCCGAACAGATAATGCGCCTCAATCAGCTCGAGACCCTTGTTCATCAAGGTCGCCGAATCGACCGAGATCTTGGCCCCCATCGACCAATTGGGATGAGCGACCGCCTGGGCAGGCGTGGCCGCACCGATCGTTTCCGCGGACGCGGTCCGGAACGGCCCGCCGCTTGCGGTCAGGATGATCCTTGCGACATCTTCTTTGCGACTGCCGGCAAGACATTGGAAAATCGCATTATGCTCGCTGTCGACGGGCAGCAGGGCTGCACCGTTACGAGCCGCGGCCCCGGTCATCAGCTCGCCGGCCGTGACCAGTGCCTCCTTGTTGGCGAGAGCGACCGTGAGTCCCGCCTCCACTGCGGCCATCACTGGCGTCAAACCGGCGCAGCCTACGATGGCGGCGATGACCAGCTCCGCCTCGCCGGCAGCGGCCTCGATCAGCGCATCCTCTCCTGATGCCGCCCGGCAGTCTGTGCCGGCAAGACGCGCCTGCAGGTCGTCCAATCGGCTTTCGTCTGCGACCACCGCCAGCTTCGCGCCGGTTCGGCGTGCAATGTCCGCCAGCGCCCCGCTGTTGGTCGCTGCGGTCACCGCAGCGACCTCGAAATGCTCGGGCGAGCGCTCCAACAGGTCGAGCGCCGACTTGCCGATGGAGCCGGTAGCTCCGAGAATCGCAATCCTCCGCCTCACGTGAGCCCCGATAGCTGGGCAAGCGCGGTGAGGACAGCCACCGGCACCAGTCCATCCAGGCGGTCGAGCACTCCTCCATGGCCCGGGAGCCATGCACCTGAATCCTTGATCCCTGCCCTGCGTTTCATCGAGCTTTCAAAGAGGTCGCCGGCCTGCGCAGCCAGCGCAAACAGCGGAGCAAGCACCAGCAGCGGTTTGCCCAGGTCGGTCCAAAGCGCCCAGGCTCCGGCGATTACGGCTGCGGCGACCACTCCGCCGTAAAGCCCCTCGACCGTTTTCCCGGGGCTGATCGACGGCGCGAGCTTGCGGCGTCCGAATGCTCGGCCGGCAAAATAGGCTCCGATGTCGGTCGACCAGGTCACCAGGAAGATCCAGATGAGCATCACGAGTCCGTGCGCATCCCGCTCGCGCACCCACAAGAGTGCAAGCGCGGGCAGCAGCGCATAGAAAAAGCCTGCCACTGACCACGCCGCGCCCCAACCGCGGACGATTCTGGTCCACTCGTAATACATTGCAGTGGCGATCGCCGCGACAAGGACCGCGAGCAGCATCCCGCCCTTGACCGTGGCGACCAGGGCGATCGCGATCAGGATCATTCCGGTGAGGGTTCGGACGAGAAGTTCGTTCAAGCCTTTGCCTCTCGGCCACCAAAGCGCCGCTGCCGCTGCGCGAATCGTTCGAGCGCGTCGGCGAAGGTCTTTTCGTCGAAGTCGGGCCAGAGGACGTCGAGGAACAGCAGCTCGGCATAGGCCGCCTGCCACAGGAGAAAGTTCGACAGCCTCACCTCGCCCGACGTGCGAATCAGCAGATCGAGCTCGGGCAGGTCCCGGGTCTGCAGCTCGGCGGCGACGCTCCCTTCATCGATCCGGTCTGGATCGATCTCGCCCGCAATGGCCTTTGTCGCCAGCGTTCGAGCCGCCGCGGCAATCTCGGCTCGCGAGCCGTAATTGAGCGCGATCACCAGGGTCAGGCGCGTGTTCTCGGCGGTTCGCTCGACCGCCTTGTCCAACTTCCGCACCAGCTCCGGACCGAAAGCCGAATAATCGCCGATCAGCTGCAACCGGACGCGCTCCTTCGCGAGCGTCTTCAACTCGCGTTCCAGGTAGAAGCGCATCAGGGCCGTCAGGTCGGCAATTTCCTCGGCGCTTCGGCGCCAGTTCTCCGACGAGAAAGCGTAGATCGTCAGCACTTCGACGCCACGGTCCGCCGCTGCCTGCAGCGCGCGCCGAACCGCCTCCGCGCCGGCCCGGTGCCCGGCAACCCGCGGGAGGCCGCGCTGCTGCGCCCAGCGGCCGTTGCCGTCCATGATGATGGCGACGTGGCGCGGGACCGTCCTGCCCCCGTCCAGTCCCTTGGCGCCCTCGGGGGCGGCGGCAGGGGTCACTTGCCGAGGATTTCCTTTTCCTTGGCGTGCGCGAGCTCATCGATTTCCTTGATCGTGTCGTCGGTGAGCTTCTGCACCTCATGCTCGAGGCGCTTGCGCTCGTCCTCGCTGATCTCGTGCTTCTTCTCGTCCTGCTTCAAGTGATCCATTCCGTCGCGGCGGACGTTGCGGACCGCCACGCGCGCCTTCTCCGCATATTGGCCGACCAGCTTGGCGAGCTCCTTGCGGCGCTCTTCCGTGAGCTCCGGAATCGGCAAGCGGATGACCTGACCGTCGACGATCGGGTTGATGCCGAGGCCGGCGTTCCGGATCGCCTTCTCGACGGGCTGGACGTTGGAGCGATCCCACACCTGGACCGAGAGCATGCGAGCTTCAGGGGTCGACACGGTCGCAACCTGGTTCAAGGGCATGTTCGTGCCATAGACCTCCACATGCACCGGATCGAGCAGGGCCGTGGACGCGCGGCCGGTACGCAGCCCGGCGAGGTCGTGCCTCAACGCCTCGAGCGCGCCATGCATGCGTCGGTTGAGGTCGGCCGTACTGATGCTGGTGGTCATCTCCTACTCCCCGTTCTGGACGATCGTCGCGGTCCCGCCGCCCTCGATCACCTCGGCGAGGTTCCCGGGCTGGCGGATATTGAAGACGACGATCGGAATATTGTTGTCGCGGCACAAGGCGATCGCGGCGGCGTCCATGACCTTGAGGTCATCGGCCAACACTTTGTTGAAGGTCAGGGTGTCGTAGCGCGTCGCGTCGGACACCTTCTTCGGATCGGCCGTATAGACGCCATCGACGCTGGTGCCCTTGAAGAGCGCATCGCAGCCCATCTCGGCCGCCCGCAGCGCGGCGGCCGTGTCGGTTGTGAAGAATGGATTCCCGGTACCCGCGGCGAATAGCACGATCCGGCCTTTCTCCATGTGCCGCATGGCGCGGCGGCGGATATAGGGCTCCGAAACGCTCGACATCGGGATCGCCGACTGGACCCGCGTGTCGACGCCGATGCGCTCAAGCGCATTCTGCAGCGCAAGCGCGTTCATCACCGTCGCGAGCATGCCCATATAATCAGCGCTGGCGCGGTCGAAGCCCTTGGCAGCTGCGGCCATGCCCCGGAAGATGTTGCCGCCGCCGACGACCAGGCACAGCTCATGGCCCTGCCCTTTCGCGGCTGCGATCTCGCCAGCGAGACCGGCGACGGCGTCAGGATCGATCCCGAACTGGCCCTGGCCCATCAACGCCTCGCCCGAGAGCTTCAGCAAGATCCGGTTGAAGCGAGGGCGGGTCATTCCGGCGCATTGTCCTTACAGATGTAACAAGGCGCCCCGCCTTTATGGCGCAGCCGCCTCGTTGCCAACTGCCTTACTTGCCGAGGCTGCCATTTGGGCGCAGCATTGCAGCTCAGGGGGCTGCGCATGGCCGGCGTGTTCTTGAGCTACGACCGCGAGGACTCCGATCGCGCGCGACAATTGGCGCTGGCGCTGGAGAAAGCTGGTCATGAGGTCTGGTGGGACCTTCACGTCCGCGGCGGCGCCCAATTCTCGAAGGTGATCGAGGAGGCACTGAAAGCGGCGAACGCCGTCGTTGTTCTCTGGTCAAGACAGTCGATCGAATCCACCTGGGTGAAAGACGAGGCCGCTGTGGGCCGAGACACCGGTCGACTCGTGCCCGTGACCATCGACGGAACGGAGCCGCCGCTCGGCTTTCGACAGTTCCAAACGATCGACCTGTCCGGATGGAAAGGCCGCGGTAGGTCAACCGGCCTTCGGCTGCTCC
>CBHTSV010000074.1:0-4606 GCA_966095215.1 uncultured Sphingomonas sp.
ATCGCGGCCGGCGTGGAGTACCGCAAGCTCAAGGGCCGGTTCGACCCGGATCCAATCATCCAGGCCGGTCTTGGCGCCGACATCCCCGCGCAGGCGACCAGGGGCAGCTACAACGTCAAGGAAGCCTATGCGGAGCTGAACGCGCCGATCCTCAAGGGCGTGGCCTTCGCCGACCTGCTCGAAGTCGACGGCGCGGTGCGCTTCTCCGACTATTCGACATCGGGATCCTCGACGACCTTCAAGGCCTCCGCCAACTGGAAGCCCATCAAGGACCTGCGGCTTCGCGGCTCATGGGCCGAGGGCTTCCGGGCGCCTTCGATCGGCGAGCTGTTCGGCACCTTCTCGCGCTTTGACTCGGCATTCGACGATCCATGCTCGGTGAACAGCGCTCTTCCGCAGAACATCACGAACAATGCGACCGTGCTTGCCAACTGCACGGCGCAGGGCGCGACGGTGGGCGTCGGGGCATCCACGGTGCCTGACGACCAGCTGTCGGTGATCACGGGCGGCAACCGGAACCTGAAGCCGGAGACGTCGAAGAGCTGGGTGTTCGGCGGGGTCTACAGCCCGGGGTTCATCCCTCGCTTCTCGGTCGAGGCGAACTGGTACAACATCAAGATCGACGACGCGATCCAGGCATTCCCGGCGCAGACCACGGTGACGAACTGCGTCTACAACAATGATCCGACTGCCTGCGCCCGGATTACCCGGTCGACCGCGAGCGGAGACATCGTCGGCATTACCAGCCAGCTGCAGAACATCGCCGGCATCAGGACGAAGGGCATCGACGTCAACGTAGCTTACAGGACGTCGAGGACTCGCGCCGGAACGTTCGGCTTCACCTGGAACAACACCTTCCTGCGCAACTACGACCTGATCCTTCCGGTGACCGGCGGGACTCAGACGGTCAGCCGCGAAGGGACGGAAGTCGGAAGTCCTTCACAGGCCTTCCCGAAATGGAAGTCGATCGGCATCCTCGACTGGGACGGCTCTGGCTTCGGCGCCACGCTTACGGGCCGTTACATCAAGAACGTCACGGAGAGCACTGGCCACAAGCTGGGCAACAAATTCTACACGGACGCGCAGTTGCGCTGGTCCCCCAAGCTGAACCCGCTCAGCGAGCTGGGCCTCGCGGTCGGTGTCAACAATCTGTTCGACGTCAAGGCGCCGGCCTGCTTCACCTGCGACGTGAACGGGTTCGATCCGACGACCTACGACGTTCCGGGCCGCTATTATTATGCGCGGATCGGCGTGAAATACTGACGATCAGCCGATCAACGGGGGCAGGGCGGTCCAGGAATGGGCCGCCCTTCTCTTTTGTCGCGCCTTGAACCTTACCGATTTCGCGCCGATGTAGGCGGGACTAACAAAAGAGGATCCGCTTCCCGTGCTTGACCATCAGGACATCGTTTCGCAGCTCGTTCCCATCGTCATCGAGCAATCCAACCGGGGCGAGCGCAGCTTCGACATTTATTCGCGGCTGCTCCGCGAGCGGATCGTCTTCATCACCGGGCCGATTGAGGATCATATGGCCAGCCTCGTCACCGCCCAGCTGCTCTTCCTCGAGTCCGAAAACCCGAAGAAGGACGTCTTCATGTACATCAACTCCCCGGGTGGAGTGGTGACGGCCGGCCTCGCGATCCACGACACGATGCAATACATTCGGCCGAAGATCAGCACCGTGTGCATTGGCCAGGCGGCATCGATGGGGAGCTTCCTTCTGGCGGCCGGCGAGCCGGGCATGCGGGTCGCGCTGACCAACAGCCGCATCATGGTCCACCAGCCTTCGGGGGGCGCCCAGGGCATGGCGGCGGACATCGAGATCCAGGCGCGCGAGATCCTGCGCATGCGCCAGCGGCTGAACGAGCTTTATGCACAATATACCGGCCAATCGATCGAGGAGATCGAGAAGGCGATGGACCGCGACAAGTTCCTCGAGGCCGACGAAGCGAAGGCCTTCGGCCTGATCGACGAGGTGTTCGACAAGCGGCCCGAGCCCGGCGAGGACGCGGGCACGGGTGCGGGGGATGTGACGCCGGCTTAGTGCCTAATGTGCATCGGCGGCGATGCTTCCCGCTCCGTCATCGAACTTTAGGCCGTACTTCGCGAAGTCGGCGTCAATTTCAGGATAGAGCCTGCGAGCCGCAACAGCGTCCGCGTTAGCGTGGCTGTGATCGCCCTTTCGAGCATAGACCAAGGCGCGCCCCATGAGTGAATCCGCGCCGGTGCTCTTGGCCACGGCCTGATTGTAAGCTCCGAGCGCCTCATCGAGCTTACCGAGCTTGAGCAAGACCATCCCGAGGCTGTCGAGGTAGGGTCCATTATCCGGCTTGCGCTTAAGCGCCTCGCGGCAATCCTGAAGCGCGGATTCGAGCATCACGCCGGCGGTCGCCTTGGCCCAGCAAAGATTGTTGAAGTCGGTCGGAGTCTTGGCTTTCTTTCTTTCCGCAGCAAGAATCCTCTCGGCCTCCGCCGTGCGGCCGGCCTTGTGAAGCACCGCGGCGCGCTGCACGTCATATTCGGAGAAGCCGGGCGATGGGACTACCAGCCGGTCATAGAGGGCGAGCGCCTTCTTGATGTCTCCCAGATCCGCATATGCCCTGGCCACCTCCGCCATCGTGTCGACGTCGTCGGGCTTGAGCTTCAATGCAGTCTCGAGATCGCTCACCCGGCCGGCGTGGTCCGAAGCGGGCCGGGCCTGCGCCCGGTTGAGGTAGATGTAGGCCTCCGGCTTGATCGCGAGTGCACGATCAAAGGCGCCCATCGCCTTCGCTTGCATTCCGACACGGGCATATATCTTGCCGGCAGCGACCAGCGCATAATCGGACTGCGGATTGTCACGGACAATGAGGTCTGCCTCAGCCGCGACGGCGTTCCGGTTGCCTCGCGAAACCAGGATATTTGCGCGCATTAGCCGCAGCTCGGTCCAGGCTGAATTTGCCTTGAGAGCCAGCTCGGCGTCCGCGAGAGCCGCATCGTCATTGCCGAGGGCACGCTCCGCCAAAGATCGATGTCCAAGGGCGAAGCTGTTGTTGGGCTCGCCTGCAAGCGATTTGGAATATGCATCCACGGCAGCTTTGAAGTCGCCACGCACCTCTGCCATCAAGCCACGGGCGCGGTTAACGACGGCATTCGTGGGATCGATCTTCTCGGCTGCTGAAAGATCCTTTTCCGCGGAAGCGAAGTCGCGCTTCCAGACATAGGCTACAGCGCGGTCGGCGATCGCCCACACGTTGGACGACTCCATGCCCTTCGCCTTGGTGAAATCGGCGACGGCACCGTCGAGCTCTCCCGCGTTCATGCGCTCGAGGCCCCTGTCTATGTAGGCTTGCGCCGAGGCTGGCTCATCCTTTTCGAGCGCCGCGAGGTCGGCCGTCGTGGCGCGGTAGCTAGAAGGCATAGGCAGCGCAACGTCTTCGTCAGACAGCGCTCGCAGTCGCGCCTCCGCCGCGCGCGCTTCCTTGTAGGGCACTTCCGGAACAAGACTTCGCTCGACCGTCTCAACCGTCAGCATATTACCGGCCAGCGTGGCGCTTCGGCTGTACTCCACGCCCGCCAAGGTCTCGTGCACCGGGGCAGAACCAAAGTGTCTGCCCGCGATAAGGCTGTCCGGCACCTTCAGCTTCGTCACGGTCCTGGAGTAACTGGGATAACCCACGGAAAAAGGCGCGTCCTGCGTCGGACCCGCAGGTCTGTCGAAGTCGGGTTCGAAGCCGACGCCCGAGTTGGGGACATGGAAATAGCCGCCAGTCCACTCGAGCCTGGCTTCGCCGTGCATCGAGTAGCGCAGCTCCTGCTTGGCCTTGTCGAACGTAAACGCAGTCGGTCCGGGAGTGACGAGGTCGACGACCTTTTTCCAATAGGCCTTGAAGAACTCGTCCCGCTGGGCGGCCGTCAGGCTCAGCAGGGCCGTGTTGAACGCAATTGCCGCGTCGCCGCGGAACGTCTGCTCAACAGTGGCAGGTGACGGCGCCCGCACGCCCTTCGAACCGTCGATCGTGACAAAGGTCTCTGCATCGGGCTGCTCCAGAGGCGAGGGCTGGATATGAGTCAGCGAGGCATTCTTCACCAGCGGCAGTACCCACCCAAAATTCGGAACTTCGATCCTGTCGATCGAGGTGTCGCCCGTGCGCGTGCCGTCTAGCCAATATTCCTTGCCGTTGATGTGCGCTCGAACCAGCACATGATCGAAAACGCCGACCATCGGGAGGCGATCGGCGATCGCATCTCCCAGATTCGAGTTAACGATCACCGGTTCTGCGGCAATGCCGAGCGAGCGGAGAATGCCAAGGAGGAGTGCCGTCTTAGCCTTGCAGTCGCCAAAGCGCCTCGACCAGCTTGTCTCCGCGTCGGCGGGCACGTAGCCGCCTTGGCCCATGGTCAGAGCAACGTATCGGATGCGGTCCTGGACCAGGGCGAGCGCCTGTTCGGCCCGCCGCGCCGGATCAGTCGAAGCAGCCCTGATCCGTTCCACCTCGTCGTGGAGCGGCCCGCTCGCCGGGATCACGGCGGCCCTCTCGTAAAGCGGGATCATCAGGTTCGCGACGTCCGCCCACGACTGGTAGTCGGTCGCCTCACCGATTCTCCCGATCGAGAAGCGGCCAGG
>CBHTSV010000075.1:0-2792 GCA_966095215.1 uncultured Sphingomonas sp.
AAAGCGGATGGCGCAGGATGCGCTCAACCGGTGGTGGTGGCCGAGCCTAATGATGTTCGGTCCGCCCGATGCTGACAGCCCGAACACGGCGCAGTCGATGCGCTGGCGGATTAAGCGCGAGACCAATGACGAGCTCCGCCAGAAGTTCGTCGATATCACCGTTCCGCAGGCGGACTTCCTCGGCCTCAAGGTGCCCGACGCGGACCTCAAGTGGAACGAGGAAAAGGACGGCTACGACTTCGGCGAGATCGACTGGGAGGAATTCTACGCCGTCGTCCGCGGTGAAGGACCAGCCGCCAAGGAGCGTATGAAGGCCCGCCGCGACGCCTGGGACAACGGCGCCTGGGTCCGCGAAGCGGCAGCTGCGCACGAAGAGAAGCGCCGCGCAAGGAAGGCGGCGTGAGCAGTGACTGGCCGCTCTGGGAGGTTTTCGTCCGTGCCAAGGGCGGCCTTTCGCATCGCCACGTTGGCAGCGTTCATGCTCCTGACGCGGAGCTCGCGCTCCGCCACGCGCGTGATACGTACACGCGGCGACTCGAAGGGGTGAGCCTGTGGGTCGTCCCTTCGGCCGAGATCGTCGCCAGCGACCCTGACGAGGCGGGAGAGCTGTTCGAGCCGGCCGAAAGCAAGATCTACCGCCACCCGACCTTCTACGACATCCCGGACGAGGTGAAGCACATCTGATGGCGACGGCTGTCACGGACGCGGATGCGCGCCACGACTATTTGCTGCGCCTGGGCGATGACTCGCTCGTGCTTGGACAGCGCCTCAGCGAATGGTGCGGGCATGGGCCGGTGCTTGAAGTCGACATCAGCCTCGCCAATCTCGCCCTCGACCTGATCGGACAGGCGACGCTGCTGCTGAATGAAGCTGGCGATGGGGACAAGCTCGCCTTCCACCGCGATGTCCTGGATTTCAGGAACTGCCTGCTCGTCGAGCAGCCCAACGGCGACTTCGCGCAGACGATCGCCCGGCATCTGCTCTACACGAGCTGGCAGCACATGCTGTTGCAGCGCCTCCAGCGATCGAGCGACCGCTTCCTCGTCGAGTTCGCGCACAAGGCGGTGAAGGAAGTCGCCTATCATCGCGAAATCTCATCCGAATGGACGATCCGCCTCGGCGACGGCACCGAAGAGAGCGCGCGTCGCATAGCCGAAGGGCTCGACTGGAACTGGCGCTTCATCCCCGAGCTGTTCGAGGTGGACGAGATTCTGCAGTCGGGGATCGATCGCGGCATCGCGCCCGACCCGCGCGAGTTCGAGGACGAATATCGATCTGCCGTCGCCGCGGTTCTCGCCGAAGCGAAGCTTGAAGCACCGGCCGAGCAGCGCCCCATCCTCGGCGGCCGACGAGGGCACCACAGCGAGCATCTCGGTCACCTGCTTGCCGAGATGCAGTTCCTGCCGCGCACCTATCCCGACGCGACCTGGTAGAATAAGCCGGCACCATGGCCGAGCATTTCCATGCGCTGCGTGTGGCGGAGGTCGTTCCCGAGACGGCCGAAGCGAACTCGATTCGCTTCGAAATACCGCCCGAGCTGCGCGAGCGGTTCGCCTTTCGGGCCGGCCAGCACCTCACCGTCCGCGCGACGATCGACGGCGAAGAGGTCCGGCGCAACTATTCGCTTTGCACCGCGCCTGACGAGAGCGACTGGATGGTGACCGTCAAGCGCATCGGCGGCGGGCTCTTTTCGAACTGGGTCGGCGACCAGCTCAAGGCCGGCGCCGTGCTCGACGTCATGACGCCGCACGGCAGCTTCACGACTGAATTCGACCGCTCGAACAAGCGGCACCTGGTCGGGATCGCGGGTGGCTCGGGTATCACTCCCGTGATGTCGCTGATCAAGTCCACGCTGAAATACGAGCCGGGGAGCCGCTTCACCTTGCTCTACGGCAACCGCGACAGCTCGTCGGTGATCTTCCTGGACGCGCTGGCGGCGCTCAAAGACAAGCATCTCGGCCGCCTCGAAATCTACCATTTCCTCGATCAGGAAGAGCAGGACATCGACCTGTTCAATGGAATGCTCGACCGGGCGAGGCTGGAGGAAGCTCTTCCGGCGCTTGTGCCGGACGGGGCGACCGTCGACGGCTGGTTCATCTGCGGGCCGGGACCGATGATGGACGCCGCCGAAGGCGCTCTCCTCGACCGCAATATCCCGAAAGAACGCATCCATATCGAGCGCTTCACCGCCGATCGTCCGGCGGACGCGATAACCCGCGAGATGGCGGAGCTGCAGACGAAGGCGGCGGGCATGACGGTCTCCGTCACGCTCGACGGCCGCACCCGGCGCGTGCCTTTCACCCAGGGCAACATCCTCGACAGCGCTCGCGCCTCGGGCCTTCCCGCGCCATTCGCCTGCAAGGCGGGCGTCTGCGCGACCTGCCGCGCGAAGGTCACGAAGGGTAAGGTCGAGATGGCCGCGCGCTACGGCCTCACCGACGAGGAGGTCGCTGCCGGGTACGTGCTGACCTGCCAGTCCGTGCCTCTGGGGGATGGCGTTGCGGTGGATTACGACGCGTAACTTGGCTAATCGCCAATCCATGCTGAGCCGCACCGACACCAAGGCGAAGGGCCTTGCCGATCTTCCGCCCGTCCAGAGCGATTCGCTGCTCGCGCTCATCGCGCTCGCCGAGGCCGACCCGCGCAACGACAAGATCGACGTCGGCGTCGGTGTGTTCCGTGACGCCGTGGGGAACACGCCGATCCTCAAGGTGATGAAGAAGGCCGAGCAGCGGCTGCACGATACGCAGGTGACGAAGGCCTATCTCGGAAGCCGCGGCGACAAAAAGTTC
>CBHTSV010000076.1:0-4591 GCA_966095215.1 uncultured Sphingomonas sp.
GTCGTCGCCGATCAGCCGCTTGCGATAGGCTTCGACGAGGTCGCCGCGCTCGCCCTCGGGAATGAGCGCAACGAACTCGTCCCAGCCGTCCGGGTACACCGAGTCCGCGCCTTCCTTGTACAGCCAGTCGACTTCGTACTGGTCGAAGAGGAAGATGCCGCGAAGCACCAGCTCGGTCACGCGCTCAGGATATTTTTCGGCATAGGTGATCGCCAGCGTCGACCCCCACGAGCCGCCGAACACCTGCCACTTTTCGACCTCCGCGACTTCGGTTCTGAGCTTCTCAATGTCCTCGACCAGGTCCCAGGTCGTGTTCGCTTCAAGGCTCGCATAGGGCGTCGACTTGCCGCAGCCCCGCTGGTCGAAGACGAGGATCTTGTACTTCTGCGGGTTAAACTGCCGCCGGTGCTCCGGGCTCGATCCGCCGCCGGGGCCACCGTGGAGGAACACGACCGGCTTGCCGTCCGAATTGCCGGAGAGCTCCCAGTACAGGCTGTGCCCGTCACCAACGTCGAGATGGCCCGTCTCATAAGGCTCGAATTCCGGGTAAAGCGTACGGCGGTGTTGCGTATCGATATCGCGCAAATCTGGTCTCCTAGAAGCTCAATTCGGAATAGACGCGGCGCACATCGCCATTCCAGTCATTGTTGAATTTGTCGAGCAGCCGATCGGCGGGCGTAATCCCTGTTGCGACCACTTCCCGAAGGGGGTCGAGGAACCCGCCCTCATTGTCGCCCGCGCTGTTCAGCCTCGCCCGGTTGGTGAGGCCCAGAGCGGAAAGCTCGAGAATCTGTCCGGCGAATTCGCGCATCGTCTGTCCGTCGGGGGTCAACGCATCGAGCGCGAGTTTGGGTACGTCGCGGCGGAGCTTCTCGCGTTCTTCGATCGTCCAGTGCTCGACCAACTCCCACGCCGCATCGAGCGCCTGACGATCGTAAAGCAGCCCGACCCAGAAGGCCGGCAGGCCGCAGATCCGGCCCCAGCGGCCCGCGTCGGCCCCGCGCATCTCGAGGAAGCTCTTCAAGCGCACTTCCGGAAAGGCTGTCGAAAGATGGTCGGTCCAATCGGAGAGCGTGGGCTTCTCGCCGGGAAGCTCGGGCAATTTGCCGTCGAGGAAATCGCGGAAGCTCCGCCCGGCTACGTCGACATATTTCCCGCCGCGGTAGACAAAGTACATCGGCACATCGAGCGCGTAGTCACAGTAGCGCTCGTAGCCGAAGCCGTCCTCGAACACGAAGGGCAGCATCCCGGTACGATCGGGATCGGTGTCCTCCCAGATATGGCTGCGGAAGCTCTTGTAGCCGTTGGGCTTTCCCTCCGTCAGCGGGGAGTTGGCGAAGAGCGCGGTCGCGACCGGCTGGAGCGCCAGGCCGACGCGGAACTTCTTCACCATGTCGGCTTCAGACGAGTAGTCCAGATTAACCTGAATGGTACAAGTACGAAGCATCATGTCCAAGCCGAGGTTGCCGACCGTCGGCATGTAGCGGAGCATGATCGCGTAGCGGCCCTTGGGCATGACCGGCAGCTCGGCGCGTGTCTTGTCCGGCCACATGCCTAGCCCGAGGAAGCCGAGGCCGAGGCGCTCGCCGATCATCTTGCACTGGCCGAGATGTCTCGCCGCCTCCGCGCAGGTCTGGTGCAGATTCTCGAGCGGCGCTCCCGACAGCTCGAACTGTCCGGCGGGCTCCAGGCTGATCGTCCCGTCGGCGCCGGTCAGCGCGATGACGTTCCCGTTCTCGATGACCGGCTTCCAGCCGAAATCGGTTAGCCCAATCAGCAGGTCGCGGATGCCGCCTTTCTCGTCGTAGCTCGGGGCGCGATGGTCCTCGACACGGAAGACGAACTTCTCGTGCTCCGTGCCGATGCGCCAGTCCACTGGAGCCTTCTCGCCACCCTCGAAGACCGACAAAAGGTCGGCGCGGCTTTCGATCGGCGAGCTTTCGCCATTGTCGGTGCGCTGCGTCATTGGAGGCGGGCGCTTAGCGCCAGTCCCCTGCAATAGCCATATAGGCGGAGAGGGCAGCAAGAGCGGCCGTCTCCGCGCGCAGGATTCGCGGGCCGAGCGAGATGGCGACGCTGTTGGGCGCGGCGCGGATGAGCCGCCGCTCGCCATCCGTGAAGCCGCCCTCGGGGCCGGTAAGGAGCAAGGCCGGCCCGGGCTGGAAGGCGTCGCGCGCCCGCTCGCCGCCTGCCTCGTCCGCGAAATAGAGAGCCCGCCGCTCGTCGCGCTCCTCCAGCAAGCGGGCGAGCGGCACGGGTGCGCCTATTTCCGGGAGGATCGTCCGGCCACATTGCTCCGCGGCCTCGATCGCGACGGCCTCGAGCCGCTCGAGCTTCACTCGTTCGGCGATCGTTCGCTGCGTCATCACCGGAATCAGCCGCGCCGCGCCGAGCTCGGTCGCTTTCTCGACCAGCCAATCGGTGCCCTGCCGCTTGACCGGAGCGAAGGCAAGCCAGATGCCGGGGACGGTCTCCGGCTCGCGTGTCTTGCGCTCGACCGTCAGCACCATCCGTTTCTTCGCGACATCCGAGATGCGCGCCAGCCACTCGCCCGACCTTCCGTCGAAGACGAGCAGCTCTGCACCCTCCTTCAGCCGCATCACATTGCCCAGATAATTGGTTTGCGCCGCCCCGAGCTCGACAGCCGCGCCGGGCCCCAGCGGCTGGCGCACGAACAGGCGCGGAAGGCTCTTGGGCGGCCAGGCGGGCGTGGCGGGCATCTTTGTCCACTATCCGCTCGCCCTGAGCTTGTCGAAGCGCCGTTCTTCCTTCTACGCCGCATGAGACAGGCAGTCCTTCGACAGGCCCGAGGACGAACCGGGAGAGTAGTACGACCGTAAGTGCCGACATCGTGCCGGACAGCGAGCGACGCGGGTTCATCGGTGCGCTTCCGCCGCGGCTGAGGCCGTTTGCGTCGCTGATGCGGCTCGACAGGCCGATCGGCACATGGCTGCTCTACTGGCCGTGCGCGTGGAGCGTTGCGCTGGCGGGCGTCGGCGGACGTTGGGACATGTTCCTGTGGCTCTTCCTCGGCGCCTTCGCGAGGCGCAGCGCCGGCTGCGTCTACAACGACATCGTCGATCGGGACCTCGACAGGCGCGTCGAGCGCACCCGATTGCGGCCGCTCGCAAACGGGCGAGTGTCCATCCGAGCAGCGTTGATGCTGATCGGACTGCTCTGCCTGATCGGCCTCGTCGTCCTGCTGCAGCTGAACCTCGTCGCCGCGATTGTCGCGCTCGTCAGCATCGCGCCGGTCGCCGCCTATCCCTTCATGAAACGCATTACCTGGTGGCCCCAGGCATGGCTCGGCCTCGTCTTTTCCTGGGGAGCGCTGGTCGGATGGCCCGCCGTTCGCGGCAGCCTCGACTGGCCGGCGGTGCTCTTGTGGTTGGGGAGCATCGCCTGGGTCGTCGGCTATGACACGCTCTACGCGATCCAGGACGTAGAGGATGACGCCTTGGTGGGAGTGAAGTCGTCTGCGCGCAAGCTCGGAGAGAAGGCGCCGCTTGGCGTGGCGATCTTCTATGCCTTGGCCGTGCTGCTATGGGCAGCGGCGATCTGGACGGTACGGCCCGACTGGATCGCGCTGGCGGCGCTTGCTCCCGCCGCCTTGCATCTGGCGAACCAGGCACTTCGCGCCGATCCGAAGAACGGCGAGCTCGCGCTGGTCCTGTTCCGGTCCAACCGTACGTGCGGCTTGCTGGTATTCCTGGCGATGCTGGTCGTCGGCCTCACCGCGCGCTAGCGGGCGCTCATGCTTTCCCCCGAAGAAGCCCGCCGAACCGCAGAGTCCCTCGTCGAGCGCGGAATCCGTGCCGGCGCCACTGCCGCCGATGCGCTCTACGTTGGCGACCGTTCGTCGGGCGTGCAGGTCCGGCTCGGCGAGCTCGAGGATGTGAGCCGCTCCGAAGGCGAGCAGATCGGCCTCAGGCTGTTCGACGGGCAGCGCTCGGCGACGGTCGCATCCTCCGACATATCCAATGAGGCCCTCGGCGCGCTCGTCGAGCGCTGCCTCGCCATGGCCAAAGGCGCGCCGGAGGACCTCTATGCCGGCCTTGCGCCCGATGAGCTGCTCCATCAGGGCGAACAGCCTCTTCTCGACGGCGACGACGGGCGAGATCCCGACCCGGCGGGGCTACTCGGCCGGGCGCTCGAGGCGGAGCAGGCGGCGCTGGCTGTCGAAGGTGTCACCAATTCGAGTGGCGTCAGTGCCGGCGCATCCGCTTCGACCATTGCCTTGGCGTCCTCCAGCGGCTTCTCCGGCGCCTATCGCACCAGCGGTCATGGCTGCTCCGCCGTGGTTGTCGCGGGTGAAGGCGCGTCGATGCAGCGCGATTATGCCGCGCACAGCGTACGTCATCTCGAAGACCTCGAGAGACCCGCCGAAACCGGGCGGAGCGCCGGCGAGCGCGCCGTGGCGCGGCTCAATGCGACGCGGCCGAAGCCCGGCAGATATCCGGTGCTGTTCGACCCGCGGGTGTCACTGACGTTGCTCAGCCATTTCACTGGAGCGATCACCGGCTCGTCCGTCGCACGCAAGACAAGCTTCCTCCAGGACAAGCTCGGCCAGGCGGTGTTCGCCACCGGAGTC
>CBHTSV010000077.1:0-5335 GCA_966095215.1 uncultured Sphingomonas sp.
CCGATGGATGACATCCAATCGTCTCTGGCTCTGATCAAAGCTCTCGAAAGCCAGCGAAGGTGAGCGTACATAAAGGCGATTGAGATTCCACGCGTGTCGCGCCATCTTTTCTTCAGCAAAGTGCTGGCTGCTTGCGCTTGAATCCTGCAACGCGCCAGGACTGCGAGGAAGCAGAGTGAAACTGTGCAAGTCTTTGAGAAGACTGGAGCGGGCGAAGGGATTCGAACCCTCGACCCCAACCTTGGCAAGGTTGTGCTCTACCCCTGAGCTACGCCCGCTCTTGAGCTGACACCGGCCGCGCTCAAAAGCGCTCCTCCGGCGGAGGTGAGGCGGGCGCCTAGCATGGGCCGCGCCCGTCCCGCAAGGCCGCGCGTCACAACCGCTTGTGGCCGCCGCCTTACCCGCCCATATGGGCGCGAACGCCCGTTTTTAAAGGAGCTTGAACTGGCCGTGGCGACCCTCGGTCTCACCGAAGCCGAGCGCGAATCGATCGAGCGCTTCGAAGCGGAAGTCATCCAGCCGTCGATGGCGTCGCTGGTGATCCTCGACTTCTGGGCGGACTGGTGCGGGCCGTGCAAGCAGCTCTCGCCGGTCCTCGACAAGATCGCCGAAGATTATTCAGCCAAGAGCGTGAAGCTCGCCAAGATCGACGTCGACCAGGACAAGCTCATCGCCGCCCAGTTCCGCATCCAGTCGATCCCCACTGTCTATGCAATCTATCGCGGCCAGCCGGTCGCCGACCTCACCAATTATCGCAGCGAAGCGCAGCTGAAGAAGGCGCTCGACCAGTTGCTGGCGCAGCTCAAGATCGAGCCAGAAGGCGCGGTCCCGAAAGCCGAGATCGAGCCGCTGGTGGCCATGGGCGAGCAGGTGCTGGAAGACGGCGATGCTCCGCGCGCAGTCAATATCTTCCGCCAGGTCCGCGACATGGCGCCCGACAATCCCCAGGTGATCGGCGGACTGGTCCGCGCGCTGGTAGCTGCTGGAGAGACGGACGAGGCGCGACAGACCGTTGATGCGCTGCCCCCCGAGTTGGCGAAATCGCCAGACATCAGCCGCGCCACGGCCGCGCTCGAGCTTGCTTCGGCGCCGAAGGTCGACACCGGCCCGCTGGAAACGCGGATCGCGGCCAACCCCGACGACCATGAGGCCCGATTCGAGATCGCCGGAGCGAAAATGGCGGCTGGCGACCGCGACGGAGCGGCGGATGCGCTGCTCGAGATCGTGAAGCGCGACCGCAACTGGAACGATGGAGTCGCCCGCAAGCGCTTCCTGCAGCTGCTCGAAGCGCAGGGCCTCGAAGATCCCTGGTCGAGCGCGCAGCGCCGGCGCCTTTCGGCTCTGCTCTTCACATGAGCCGGCTGCTCCGGGTTCCGCTCTTTCCGCTGCCCGGAGCGATCCTCTTTCCGCGAGCGCAGATTCCGCTCCACATCTTCGAGCCGCGCTATCGCGAGATGGTGCGCGACGCCATGGACGGGCCGGGGCAGATCGCGATGATCCAGCCGCTGCGCCTCGACGACGACAATGAGGCGCCGCTCTACGAAGTCGGCTGCGTCGGCGAGCTCGTCGGGATCGAAGAGCTGGACGACGGGCGGTTCAATATCGTCCTCCTCGGGTCGCACCGTTTCCGGCTGGTTCGCGAGGCCGAGGTAGATTCGCCCTATCGCTGCGCGGACGTCGATATCGAGGCATTCGACGACAGCGATCCTCCGGCCATGTCGCTGGGCCAGCGCGCGGAAGTCGAGCGCGAAGCGCGGCGGCTCGGCGATGCGATGGGCCTCGCGGTCGATTGGACCGCCGTTGGGCGCCTCCACGACGAGATGCTGGTCAACGCGGTCGCGCAGGTCGCCCCGTTCGACGTCGGAGCGAAGCAGGCGCTGCTCGAGCAACAGGCGCTGACGGACCGCGCCGACCTGCTGGTACAGCTGATGCAGTTCCACCGCGCGGCGGTCACGGGCGGCGCGGATGTCGAACCGACGCTACAATGATCGCGCGGAGCCTGTCCGGGGGGCAGGCGAGCACGGGCATCAGATCGGCAGACCCCGAAGGAGCAGCGGCAGCTCGCCGCTGGTGCCGCGCGCTTCACTCATCAGGCGGTTCTTGATGGGCGACACACGCTCGATCAGGCCCATCCCGAAGCGGCGGACGGCTGATGCGGTCTTGCCGGGCACGCTGTAGATGCGCGTCAGGCTATCGGTCGCCATCGCTACCGAGAGCGAGTCGAGCGAGCGCCAGCGCTGGTAACGGTCGAGCAGCTGCTGATCGCCAAGATCAAGCCCAAGCCGCGCCCCTTCGACGAGCACCTGCGCCAGCGCCGCTGCGTCGCGGAAACCGAGGTTCAGGCCCTGTCCGGCAATCGGGTGGATCGCATGGGCCGAATCGCCGACCAGCGCGAGCCGCTTCGCCGTGATTTGCGCCGCGTGGTGAAATCCGAGCGGATAAGACGAGCGCGGCGCGAGCATTTCGATCTTGCCGAGGAAGCCTCCCATCGCCGCCTGAGCTTCAGCCGCGAAATCCTCATCCTTGAGCGACAGCCAGCCGGCCGCATCCTCCTGCTGAACCGACCAGACGATCGCAGAGCGATGCCCGCCGGCGTCGTCGGTCATCGGCAGGAGCGCGAATGGGCCCGTCGGATAGAAAATTTCGTAAGCGACATTCTCGTGCGGCCGCTCGTGCCGAAGCACGGACACGATCGCCTGATGATCGTATTTCCAGCGCGCCACCCGGATTCCAGCCGCCTCGCGCATTGGGGAATTGCGTCCATCTGCGGCAACGAGCAGGGGCGCGAAGAGCTTCCGCCCGTCCTCAAGGGCCACCACGACGGCATGATCGCTGCGGTCCACCTCGGCGATCTTCGACTTCCACAGAAGCCAGCTGTTCGGCCCCGCTTCGGCGCGCGCCTGCAGCGCTGCGCGCAGGTGCCGGTTCTCCTGCATCCAGCCGAGCGGCTCATCGTCCTCGACCTCGAAATGGAGACCGCCGGGTTTCAAGCCGTCCGCCACCGTGATCGTGAGGATCGGACAGCCCGGCTCCGCCAGATGATCCGCAACGCCGATGGTTCGGAGCATCCGCATCGAGCTCGACGAGACCGCGCTCGTGCGGCCATCGAAGGCAGATGTCGCACGCGGGGCCGGGTCGGCCGGATCGACGACCATGGCGGAGAGGCCGCTGCTGTCGAGCGCGCTGGCGAGCGCGAGGCCGACAAGGCCGCCGCCGAAAATGATCACGTCCGCCCGGTCCATGGCGCGCGTCCTACGCCGCAGGCGCAATGACGCCAAGAAGTTCGCTTGACCCTGGACTCCGCGTGGGAGATTCTACGGTACTATTTGCTTGGGGGTGGGAAATGGCGACGGCTGCAGCGCGCGTACCGAAGCGCGAACTGGCGCCCGACTGGCGCGACGCCTTGCGCGAATCCGTGCGCCGCTTCTTTGTCCGGATCGGCGGCGCAATTCTGTCCGCGGTGGCAGTCGCAGGCGCGCTCGCGCTCGCGACGCATAGCGCCACCGATCCGTCGCTGAGCACCGCCGCGGGCGGAAATCCGGCCAACTGGCTCGGCATCAGCGGCGCCTATGTGAGCGACGCGTTGCTGCTGGTTTTCGGCCTCGGCTCCGTCCTGTTCGTTCCGGTTCTCGCGCTGGCCGGCCTGCGCATGATCAGGCTCCAGCCGGCGGGACGCCTCATGCGAGCGCTGTTGCTTGCAGCCGCCGGAGCGATCCTGATCGGAATCGCGCTCAGCCTCACCAGCGGATCGGCGGTTTCGGGCCTCCCTGCCGGCTGGGGCGGAGCGATCGGCTTGGCGGCGGCTTATGGCGTGGATGCAGCGCTCGACCTGATCCGCAATCCTTCAGTCGAGGGCCCAGCGCGGCTCACCGTGCTGCTCCTCTTCGCGCTCGGCGGGCTTGCGGTCGGCTATCTCGCGCTCGCCCTCACCCCTGAGGAGAAGAGCTGGCTGGCCGGCCTGTTCCGCCGGCGGCGCGAACGGGTCGCGGCACCGCGCAAGACCGAGATCGAGGAAGAGCGCATCGTCCCCGCGGCCCCGCCCAGATCCAAGCCGACGGTCGCGGTCGCGGAGCCTCCACGACCAGTCGCTTCCGCCGGGCGCGGCACAGGCCGCAAGCCTGCGATCCAGCCCGGTCTCGCGCTGGGCGACAGCTACCAGCTGCCGACCATCGACCTGCTCGCCCGTCCGCCGGAGAAGACGAAGCAGCAGATCGACCGTGCCGGGCTCGAGCGCAACGCGCGGCTCCTCGAAACCGTGCTCGACGACTTCAAGGTCCGTGGGGACATCGTCGAGGTGCGGCCGGGGCCGGTCGTGACGATGTACGAGCTCGAACCCGCCAGCGGCGTCAAATCGAGCAGGGTCATCGCGCTCGCGGACGACATCGCGCGCAACATGTCGGCGCTGTCGGCCCGCGTGGCGACGATTCCGGGACGCAGCGTGATCGGAATCGAGCTTCCAAATCCGAAGCGCGAAATGGTCTCGCTTTCCGAGCTGATCGGAAGCCAGGCCTTCGAGGATCAGAACATGTCGCTGCCCATGATCGTGGGCAAGAATATCGCGGGCGACCCCGTCATCGCCGACCTGGCGCCGATGCCGCACTTGCTGGTCGCGGGAACTACCGGCTCCGGCAAGTCGGTCGGCCTCAACTGCATGATCCTGTCGCTGCTTTATCGATACGGTCCGGACCAGTGCAAACTCATCCTGATCGATCCGAAGATGCTCGAGCTCAGCATCTATGAGGACATCCCGCACCTGCTCGCGCCCGTCGTAACCGAGCCGGGCAAGGCAATCCGTGCCCTCAAATGGACGGTCGAGCAGATGGAGGAGCGCTACCGGATGATGGCGAATCTCGGCGTGCGCGCCCTGCCGAGCTTCAACGCCAAGGTCCGCGAAGCGAAGGCCAAGGGCTCCAAGCTCGGCCGCCGGGTGCAGACCGGCTACGACGCGGACACGGGCCAGCCTCTCTATGAGACCGAGACGCTCGACTATGAGGTACTGCCGCAGATCGTCGTCGTCGTCGACGAGCTAGCCGACCTCATGATGACCGCCGGGAAGGAGGTTGAATTCCTGATCCAGCGCTTGGCGCAGAAGGCGCGCGCGGCGGGAATCCACCTCATTATGGCGACTCAGCGGCCGTCGGTCGACGTGATCACCGGCGTCATCAAGGCAAACCTGCCGACGCGCATCAGCTTTCAGGTAACCAGCAAGATCGACAGCCGGACTATCCTCGGCGAGCAGGGCGCCGAGCAGCTGCTGGGGAAGGGCGACATGCTCTACATGCCCGGCGGCAAGCAGATCATCCGCGTGCACGGACCCTTCGTCACCGACGAGGAG
>CBHTSV010000078.1:0-1943 GCA_966095215.1 uncultured Sphingomonas sp.
GATTAGCGCGAGCGCGGCAGAGCTTGGCGGCTACAAGGAAGCGATCGCCTCGATCAGTGGCCGCGGCGTCTTTGCCCGCCTCAAGTTCGAAAGCGGGGTCCACCGCGTCCAGCGCGTGCCGGTGACCGAGAGCGGCGGCCGCATCCACACCTCGGCGGCGACAGTCGCGGTCCTGCCCGAGGCCGAAGACGTCGACGTCCAGATCGACGACAAGGATTTGCGCATCGACGTCTATCGCTCGTCGGGTCCGGGCGGGCAGTCGGTCAACACGACTGACAGCGCGGTGCGCATCACGCACCTTCCGACCGGCCTCTTCGTCATCCAGCAGGACGAGAAGTCGCAGCACAAGAACAAGGAGAAGGCGCTGAAGGTTCTGCGCACGCGGCTGTTCGAGATGGAGCGCGAGCGGCTCGCCAGCGAGCGCGCCGGGGCACGCAAGTCGATGGTCGGCTCGGGCGACCGCTCCGAACGGATCCGCACCTATAATTTCCCGCAGGGCCGAGTGACCGATCACCGGATCAACCTCACGCTGCACAAGCTCGATGAAGTGCTCGAGGGGCCGGGACTAACCGAGATTATTGATGCGTTGGTCGCGGAGGACGAAGCGGAGCGTCTCGCAGGCCTGGAGGATGCGCAAGCGACCTCCGCCTCAGCGGAGCGGAGCTAAGCATTGAAGCCGATTGCCCGCGCGCTGGCCGACGCCGCGCGCCAGCTGGAAGTGAACAGCGACACGGCCCGGCTCGATTCCGAGCTGTTGATGGCCGAGGCGCTGCATATCGACCGCGACAGATTGATTCTCGCCCCGCCCGACCGGCAGGTGCCGAAGCGCTTCTGGGACATGATCGAGCGAAGGAAAGCGGGCGAGCCGGTCGCCTACATTACCGGCAGGCGCGCCTTCTGGAACATCGAGCTCCACGTGGGGCCGGGGGTGCTCGTCCCGCGACCCGACAGCGAAGTGCTGATCGCCTCGGCCATCGAGCATTTCGAGGGAAGTCCTGGCCCCAGGCGGATCCTCGATCTCGGCACCGGACCGGGAACGCTGCTGCTCGCCGCGCTCGACGTTTGGCCGGAGGCCAGCGGCATCGGCATCGACGTTTCGAGGCACGCTTTGTCCTATGCGTCGGCGAATGCCCGGCGGCTCGGCTTCGAACCGCGCGTTCAGTGGAAGCTCGGGAACTGGGCCGAAGGATTGAAAGACAAGTTCGACCTGATCCTGTGCAACCCGCCCTATGTCGCCGAGGGGGCCGAGCTCGGGCCCGGCGTCCGCGAATATGAGCCCGACGAGGCGCTCTTCGCCGGCAAGGAAGGCCTCGACGCCTATCGCATCCTCGGTCCTGAGCTGCCGCAGCTGCTTCAGAACGGCGGGCTTGCGGCGGTGGAGATCGGCTTCGACCAGGCGCAGGCGGTGACCAAATTGCTGGCGCGGGATGGGCTGAAGGCGCGGGTTGCGCAGGATTTCGCGGGTCGGGACCGCGCTCTGCTCCTGACGGGAATTTGAATGAAAGAGCTTGGCAACCTCTGTCAGGCACACTACATCGTGCACCAGGACCGGGCCCGCTCCCTTAGGAAAGCTGAGCGCGTCCGCTCCACCCCCGACGCAATCGGCCGTTCGCTTAGCGCATTTGCGCAGGACCGGAACGAGAGGGTCAGGAGCAGCGCTTGGGCGCTGCCCTGCTCAACTGGGGCCAAGGGGTTAGCGACTACTCTGTAAGGACGTAGCATTTGATCAACAATCGTCAGGGCGGCCGCCGGCGCGGCCGCGGTGGACAGCGGGGGCAGAACCTCGGCGGACAGCCGGGGAACCGGCAGGACAATCGTCAGCGCGGAAATGCCGCCCAGCTGCTCGAAAAGTACAAGAATCTCGCTCGCGACGCGCAGCTCGCGGGCGATCGCGTGCAGACCGAATATTATCTGCAATACGCCGACCATTATTTCCGCGTGCT
>CBHTSV010000079.1:0-6173 GCA_966095215.1 uncultured Sphingomonas sp.
AGCGCGCCATTCGCGACATCTACAATCGCGACATCGACGAGGTGATCGTCGAAGGCGAGGAGGGCTACCGCGACGCCCGTAACTTCATGAAATTGCTGATGCCCAGCCACGTCCGGCGGGTGAAGCAATATGTAGACCCGGTGCCGCTGTTCCAGCGCTTCGGGGCCGAGGACCAGCTCAGCGCCATGTACCAGCCGATCGTCCAGCTGAAATCGGGCGGTTACCTGGTCATCAACCCGACCGAGGCCCTGGTCTCGATCGACATCAACTCGGGCCGCTCGACGCGCGAGCACAATATCGAGCAGACGGCCTTCAACACGAACCTGGAGGCGGCGACGGAGATCGCCCGCCAGCTGCGTCTGCGCGACATGGCCGGCCTGATCGTCATCGACTTTATCGACATGGAGCAGTCGAGCCATGTCCGGAAGGTCGAGAAGGCGATGAAGGAGGCGCTGAAGAACGATCGCGCCCGAATCCAGGTCGGCCGCTTTTCAAGCTTCGGCCTGATGGAGATGAGCCGCCAGCGGCTGCGCACCGGCGTGCTCGAAGCCTCGACCAAGGCCTGCCCCCACTGCGAAGGCACGGGCCTGATGCGCACCGCCGCGTCCGCCGGCCTGTCGGCGCTTCGCATGATCGAGGACGAGGCCACGCGGGGACGCGGCGAGCGAATCCTGCTCCGGGCCGGCCGTGAAGCCGCCGTTTATGTTCTCAACAAAAAGCGCGCGGAGCTTGCCGACATCGAGCAGCGCTACGGCGTCTCAGTCGAAATCATGATCGATGAGAGCTTCGAAGGCGCGAAGATGACCGTCGAAAGCTCAGGCCCGCGTCCCGTCGCTCCGCCGCGCCCCGAAGCCGCTGCGGTCGAGGAACCCGAGGAAGAGGAGGTCCTCGAAGCCGAGGCTGAAGAGGAAGAAGAGGCCGAGGAACAGCCCGCGGAAGGCGAGCGTCAGGGTCGCCGGCGCCGGCGCCGCCGTCGGGGCGGACGTGGCCGCCGGCGCGAGGGCGAAGCTGCTCCGGCCGAGGAGCGCGTCGAAGAGGCTGCGGAGCCAGTCGTCGCCGAGGAAGCGGCCGCCGAAGCTACGGCCGAAGAAACTTCGGCCGAGCCGCGGCGGCGCAGGCGGCGCAGAGGGCGCAAGGGTGCCCAGGCTGAAGCTGAGGCAACCGTCGAGCCCGACAGCTCGCCGATGGTCGAGCGGCCGATCGACGAGGAGCCGCCGATCGCCGAAACCCAGGCTGCGGAAGAGGCCAAACCGAAACGGAGGCGCGCCAGGAAGGCCGCGGCTGCGGAAGCTGAACTCGCCGTTCCGGAACCCGCGCCTGCCGACGCTCCGCCCGCAGAGACCGTCGACCAGGCCGCTCCGGCCGCGAAGCCCGCACGAAAGCGCCGCGGCAAGGCTGCCCCGAGCGAAGCCGCGGGCGCGGCCGCCGAACCCGCGCCAGCGGGGGCCGAGGCAGCCGCGCCGCTTCCCGCGGCAAACAACGACGCGGCGCCGGAAGAGGAAGGCGCCGAGCCGCGTCGCGGCTGGTGGCAGAAAACGTTCGGCTAGCCGACGGGGCGGGCCGCCGATTTCATCGCCTGTTCAGGCCGAAAAGTGGTAATCGCGCGCCGATGAACTCCCCGGTCTCACGTTTCGTGCGGCTGCTGATGGTCGCGCTGATGCTGGCCATGGCGAGCTGGCAGCCGGCCGCCGCCCAGGACGAGGCCGACGGTGGCCCCTCCGTCCTGCGCGACACGGAAACCGAGCTATTGTTCAAGGACATCGCCCGGCCGCTCGTGAAGGCCGCCGGACTCGATCCCGCCAGTGTCAATGTCGTCCTGCTCAACGATCCGGAGATCAACGCCTTCGTGGCAACCGGGCAGACGGTTTACATTCAGTCGGGGCTGATTCAGGCGACGGATAACGTCAACGAGCTCCAGGGCGTCATCGCGCACGAGCTCGGCCACGTTGCCGGCGGGCACTCGATCCGCATCAATGAGGGCGCGAAGGAAGCCACCGGCATTCAGCTGGCGACGATGGTCCTCGGCGCGCTGGCGATCGCCGCCGGCGCCGGCGATGCAGCAATGGGCATCATGATGGCCGGCCAGCAGGCGGCGCTCGGCTCGTTCCTCGCTTTCACCCGCGCTCAGGAAGCCACGGCGGATGCGGCCGCCGTCAAATATCTCCACTCGGCGGGCATCAGCGGCAAGGGAATGCTTCAGTTCTTCGGCAAGCTGCAGAACCAGGAATATCGCCTCGCGATCTATTCGAAGGACAGCTACGACCGGACGCACCCCTTGAGCTCCGAGCGAATCCAGGCCCTGGAGCAAAGCTTCAAGGCCGATCCCGCATGGAACAAGCCGATCGATCCGGATCTCGAAGCCCGGTTCGAACGCGTGAAGGCGAAGCTCAACGGCTTCATCGATCCCAACCACGCCGTCGCCAAATATCCGGAAAGCGACCAGAGCATTCCCGCTCATTACGCGCGCGCCTACGCCTATCACATGGGCGGCTACCCCGATAAGGCGATCTCCGAAGCGGACGCGCTGCTCAAGACCAATCCGCACGATCCCTTCTTCCTCGAGCTGAAAGGCCAGATCCTGCTCGAAGGCGGCAAGCCCGTGGATGCGATCGTGCCGCTTCGCGAGGCGACGCAGCGGTCGGGCGATGCGCCGCTCATCGCGGCGATGCTGGGGCACGCACTGGTCGCGACCGAGGACCCGAAGAATTTCACCGAAGCCAAGCAGATCCTCAAAGTCGCGGTCGGCCGCGACAACCGTGATCCTTTCGCCTGGTACCAGCTCGGCATCATCTACGACCGGGAGGGCGACCAGAGCCGGGCCGCCCTTGCGACGGCTGAACGCAGCAATCTCGAGAACGACCCGAAGCTCGCTTATTCCAGCGCGCAAACGGCGATGCGCGGAATTCCGCCGAACACTCCGGACTGGCTTCGTGCGCAGGACATCGCCATGGTGTCCAAGGCCGAGCTCGCCAAGAAAGACAAACGATACAGGGATGAGAAGAATCCGTGACAACTAAAAGAGGGTCGCCGCTTTGGATGGCGGCGATTGCGGGGGGAGTGATCGGGTCGCTGCTGACGGCCGTCGCGCTGGTCTTCGCAATGCCGCAATTCCTGAGCAGCCGCATCGTGCGCCAGGGCATGCTCGCCGACCCGAAGATCCTGTCCGATACATTCGATGCGCTTCGCGACGCGCAATATGCGCCAGTGCTCGCGGCCAACCGCGCGGCGATCGAGACGCCCTTCGGAAGCTCATGGAAGGGCGCGGCAAAGCCCGAGGTCACCCTTGTCGAGTTCTTCGACTATGCCTGTCCCTACTGCAAGGCGAGCAACCCTCATGTCGACCGGCTCCTGCGCGAGGACAAGGGCCTGCGCGTCGTCTATCGCGAGTTGCCGATCCTCGGTCCCGACAGCGTCACCGCCGCGCGCCTCTCTCTCGAGGCATCCAAGCTCGGCCGCTTTGCGCAGTTCCACGACACCTTGTGGGAAACGGGCAGGCCGGCGCCCGAGACCAACGCTGCGGCAGCGCAGGCCGCGGGCATCGCTCCCCAGCCGCAGCAGGATCCGCTGATCGAGGCGGAGCTCAAGCGGAATTTCCAGCTGGCCGGCCAGCTTGGAGCGACGGGGACCCCGCTGTTCGTTGTCGGCGACAAGGTGATGAACGGCGCCGTCGGCTACGATACGCTGAAGGCAGCGATCGCGGCCGCCCGGGCCAAGAGCTGAGCGCCTAAAACAGCGACGCGAAGAACAGGACCGTCGCCGCGGCCATGACCGCCGTCGCCAACCAGCCGAGTATGGCCCCGCGCCGCGACAACGCGAGCGAGCCCATCGCCTTCGGGTTCCGCACGATCAGCATCATGACGGCCATCAGCGGTGCAGCGAGCACTCCATTGACGACAGCGCTCCAGTAGAGCGCCCGAACCGGATTCATCCCGATAAGCTGGAGCGATGCCCCGGCCAGCGTGGTCGCCAGGATCGCTCCGTAGAACAATCGCGCCTTGGTGGGCTTGGAGTCGAGGCTGGCCGGGATCCCGACCATCTCGCAAACGCCATAGGCCGCGGAACCCGCGAGCACCGGTACGGCGAGCAGCCCGGTGCCGATGATCCCCAACGAGAAAAGCAGGAAGGCAAAGCGGCCCGCGATCGGCTCCAGCGCCTCCGCCGCCTGCGCTGCGGAGTCGATGGTCGTCACGCCATGGACGTGGAGAGTCGCCGCCGCTGCGAAGACGATTGCAAGCGCGACCAGATTGCTGAACAGCATCCCGACCAGCGTGTCGGCTCGAATCCGCGCCATCTCCGGGCCAGCCTTCCGCGGCGTGGCGCAGAGCGGTTTTGCATGATGCCGGTGCTCCTCTTCGATCTCCTGCGCCGCCTGCCAGAAGAACAGGTAGGGACTGATGGTCGTGCCGAGGATAGCGACGAATGCCGTCGCATAGGCCGGGGTCCAGCTGATTTCGGGCACGACCAGCGACTTCAGCGCTCTGATCCATGGCACGCCGGCGACGGCGACAACTCCGACGTAGGCGAAGAGCGACAGGGTCGTCCATTTGAGGACGCCGGAGTAGCGGCGGTAGCTAAGGAAAACCTCAAGCAACACGCAGAGCGCTCCGAATGCAAGCGTGTAAACCACCGCGCTGCCGCCGATCATCAGCTCCACGACCGAACCCATCGCGCTGAGGTCGGCGCCGAGGTTGATGACGTTCGCAACGACAAGCAGCGAAACGGCGAACCACAGCAGCGGCTTGGGATAATGACGTCGGAGGTTGGCGGCGATCCCTCGGCCTGTCACGGACCCGATCTGCGCGGCCACGTCCTGAATGACGGTCATCAGCGGCGTCGTCAGGACGAGGGTCCAGGACAATCCGTAACCAAATTGCGCGCCAACCTGATTATAGGTGGCGATGCCGCTCGGATCGTCGTCCGCTGCGCCGGTAACGACGCCCGGCCCGACCCTGGAAGACAAAGCCGTGAACGATTTGCCGGGGGCGTTCTCCCTCGGAACCCTCGCGTGCGCGGATGTTTCGGTCAGTTTCACCCCCTCTTCGCTCAGAAGCAGCTGACTCGCGATGTGAGCCTAACTTGCCGAAAACGCACCAGATTAGTTCATTTGTTTACTCTCGATTATCTGCCGGACAGTTAATTCCATTTCGCACACGAGATGAAAAGGAGTGCGAAATGACCAAGCGATTCAAAATGGCAGTTATTCTGGCGTCTCTGGCGGCGATGACCTCGGCGTCGACGGCTTACGCAGCGAGCAACGCGACCTCCAACTGCTCGAAGTACAATCTGTTCAATTTCCTGAGGAAGGGGTGCATCTAACCGCGTCGGCGGCCGGGCGCATCCTGCTCTTGATTAACACCTAGACAAGGCCCGCCGGAGTCCACTCCAGCGGGCCTTTTTAGCTGCCCTCCCTCCCCTTGAAGCCCTGGGCGATGACATACCATTCGCTCGAATCCTTGCGGCTGGCTGGCGGCTTGGCGTGCTTCACCGTCGCAAAATGACGCTTGAGCTCGGCGACCAGCTGGTTGTCGGCGCCGCCGGCTAGAACCTTGGCGACATAGGCGCCGCCCGGCCGCAGAATCTCCGTCGCGAACTCGAGTCCGGCCTCCACCAGCGCCATGGTGCGCAGGTGGTCGGTCTGCTGGTGTCCGACGGTGTTCGCCGCCATGTCCGACAGCACGAGGTCGGCCGGCCCGCCGAGAGCATCCTTGAGCCTCTGCGCAGCTTCGTCCTGCATGAAGTCCATCTGCAGGATCGAGACGCCCTCGATCGGATCGGTGGGCAGAAGATCGATGCCGACGATGCTCGCGCGCGGAGCCTTGCGGCGCACGACCTGGCTCCAGCCGCCCGGTGCAATGCCGAGGTCGACGACCGCGTTCACGCCCTTCAGGAGAGAGAACCGCTCGTCGAGCTCCAGGAGTTTGTAGGCGGCGCGGCTTCGGTAATTCTCGGCCTTGGCGCGCCTCACGTACGGATCGTTCAGCTGCCGCTCGAGCCAGCGTGTCGACGAGACTTTGCGGCCCTTGGCGGTGCGGAGTCTCTTCATGCTCCTCCCCCATTGGGGGAGGTGTCAGCCGCAGGCTGACGGAGGGGCCCCCCACCACCACTTCGTGATCCACCTCCCCCTGCGGGGGAGGAGCTTAAAGCTGCCACCCGTCCCTCGCCATCAGCGAGCG
>CBHTSV010000080.1:0-2062 GCA_966095215.1 uncultured Sphingomonas sp.
GGCCGAGGGTGACGCGGGCTCGCTGGCCGAGGCATTCGATCTGCAGCGAGCGCCGTTCCACCGCACTGACGTCCCGGCCCACAAGCCGCTCGACGAGTTCGCAAGCGGCACGAGTTTGAACTGCAGCTTCGTCGACCTTGCGGAGCAGGAGCAGGGCCCTGGCGAGGTCGAGCTGGGCTCCTGCGGTGAGTTGCAGCCACAGCATGTTGTCCGGCTCCGTCGGGATAAGCTGCTGGCCGGTCGCTACGGCGGAGCGAAGATGCTGCAAGCCCGCGTCGGTTTCTCCTCGCGACACGAGCAGGCGGCCCAGCGCCCGATGAGCCGGGATTGCCTTCTGCCGATATTCGACGTCGGACGGATATCGCTGCCGAAGGCCCTCGATGAGACCCACCTGCCGTTCGCGCTTCGCGATCGACTCGTCGATGAGCCCTTCGCCTGACTGCGCATCCGCGACCCAGGCCAGAGATTCGAGCAGTGACTTTTGATATTCCTGGTTGTCGGGATCGGACGCAGCAAGGGACTCGACAGTGGTGAGCGCATGCTGCAGCTGCCGATCCGCGTCGGCGTACCGACGCTGATCGTACAGGATTATGCCGAGATTGCTGTCGGCATATTTCGTTTCCATCCGCCACTTCGGATTGCCGGGATCCAGCTCGACCATCCTGTCCGCCAGACGCTTATATTCGCGCATCGCGGCTTCGGCCTGATCGGTCTGGCCACGCTGCCGGGCTACCTCGCCGACCCAGAAGACATTCTGGGCATGTTCGAACAGCCGCTGCGGATCGTTGGGAGAGCGCCGCAGCATCTCGGCCGTGCCGGCCATGGCCTCGCGGTATCGCCCTAGCGCGCCGTCGAGGTCGCCGCGCAGGTTTGCGACCTCGCCCATGAGGGTGAGGGCTTTCGACCGCTGCGCCAGCGCATCGTCGCTGAGATCGGACTTGTCCTGTCCCTGGTAATATTCGAGCGCGCGCGATCCGACGCCGTCGAGCGCGTCGAGCTTCCCGATCGGCTCCAGCTTCTGGCGCAGGTCCCCGAGCATGAAGCTCACCAGGGTTTCCGCCTTGCGGCGCTGGTCGCGGGCCGCGTCGCGCGATTCGATCGCGTTGACGGCAAGGCCGCTGGCCACCGCCATGCCGGCGAGAGACGCGGCCGCGAGCGTCGCGAACCTCCGCTGGCGGCGCACGACCTCGCGCTGGACGAGGTCGTCGAGGCCGACCCCGAGCATTCCGGCGACGAGTTTCAGGAATCCGACGCGCTTCCCGTCGCGGTTCTCGCGCAGGTCCGCGCAAAGCGGCTCGGCTCGTTTCGTCGTGGGACGGCCGCGGTGGTCGTAGCGGATCCGCATGGCCGGCGGCAGGCATTCGTCGGCCTGGCGGCTGCCGGACTCGCTGGCGAACGGCTCACCGTCGACGATCACCGCAAGGACGCTGCCATCGGGTCGCAGTCGCTTGAAGCTGTCGATCTCCGCATTTGTCCATCGCGAGTTCGCAGCCGAAGGGGAGCAAAGCACGATCAGAAAACGCGAGGCGGCGAGCGCTTCGCGAATCTCCGTCCCGAGGTCATTGGAAGCAGCCAGCTCCTTCCGGTCGCGGAAAATCGGGGTGAGCCGGTTGGGAACGATGCCCTGGGGTGTCAGGCGACCGGCGAGCGAGCGAGGCACCCGGAAGGTCTCGAGCGCGTCATGGAGCCATTCGCCCCAGCCCGCATCGACGTGGCTGTAGCTGAGGAAGGCGAAATAGAGATGCTGCGCTACCAGCCGATCGGGCCGAGGCCCGAGTGCCTCGAGCGCGCGGCTCGATCGCTGCAGTTGGGCAAGCCTCGGCATAGCCGCCCCTTTCCCCGATAATGCCATTAACATACCGGTTAATGAAGCGCGATAATCACCTTTTGATAAGGGTCGAAGCAGAAGTCGCTGCTAGCAAACGAACCAAGCAGGTAAAAATATCTTGACATCGTGACGCTGTTTGGTTAAACGGCGGCAATTATATACTTGAGAAAGCAGACCGAGTCGGATAGGACCCGCTCTGCGATGTCAGCACAGTGTATGATTGTCGGTTGGGCT
>CBHTSV010000081.1:0-2414 GCA_966095215.1 uncultured Sphingomonas sp.
CACTGATCGCCGGATGGCGGATCAGCGCGTCGACGGCCCAGCGCAGCACCGGCTTTCCCCCCAGCATCCGATATTGCTTGGGCACGCCTCCGCCCAGGCGCTCGCCTTTGCCGGCGGCAACGATGAGGGCGGTAACGGTCATGCGGCGCGCGCTCTAGGGCCGCTTGCCTTGTCCGCCAAGGGCTGTTCCACTATCTCCCGCCGACCCATGACGATGTTGAAGCCCATCTCGATCGGTCCGGTGAGGATCGACGCGCCGGTGATCCTGGCGCCGATGACGGCTGTCACCGACCTGCCGTTCCGGCGGATCGTCAAGCGCTACGGGGCCGGGCTCACCGTAACCGAGATGATCGCCAGCCAGGCGATGGTGCGCGAGACGCGCCAGTCGTTGCAGAAGGCGATGTGGGACCCGGCCGAGGAGCCGGTCTCGATGCAGCTCGCCGGCTGCGAGCCGCACGTCATGGCCGAGGCGGCGAAGCTCAACGAGCAGCGCGGCGCGGCGATCATCGACATCAACATGGGCTGCCCCGTGAAGAAGGTGGTGAACGGCGAGGCTGGCTCGGCGCTGATGCGCGACCTGCCGCTTGCGGCGAAGCTGATCGAGGCGACGGTCAAGGCGGTGAAAGTTCCCGTCACGCTCAAGACGCGTATGGGCTGGAACCATGAGAATCTGAATGCGCCCGAGCTCGCGCGGATCGCCGAGGACCTCGGCATCCAGATGATCACCATCCACGGGCGCACCCGCTGCCAGATGTACAAGGGCGAGGCTGACTGGGCCTTCGTTCGCGGCGTCAAGGACGCGGTCTCCGTACCCGTCATCGTCAATGGCGACATCTGCTCGATCGAGGATGCCCGCGGCGCTCTGGCGCAATCGGGCGCGGACGGCGTGATGATCGGCCGCGGCGCTTATGGCCGCCCATGGCTGCTCGCGCAGGTGATGGCGGAGCTCGTCGGGGGAGGGCACCGGCCCGATCCGAGCCTCGACGAGCAGCTCGACGCGATGCTCGAGCAGTATGAGGAGATGCTCCAGCTGTACGGAACGCACACGGGCGTGAACCTCGCCCGCAAGCATATCGGCTGGTACACCAAGGGCCTCCCGGGCTCGGCCGAGCTGCGCAACCAGGTGAACCAGCAGGACGACCCGGCAGTGGTCGTCCGCATGCTGCGCGAATTCTATTCGCCCTGGCTCGCGCGCACCGCCGCCTGAATCGACCAAATAGACAAAACACACTGTGTTTTCCGTGCAACGGTCGTGCTCCGGCCGATGGAAATGGATGCGCGTACGGCCGAATCGCCGGTGATTTCGAGCAAAGAGAGCTGGCTACAGAGAGAGCGGGCAAGCGGTCGTTTCTACGACCGGCTGGCGGTCGTCATCGGCGTGGTGCTGGCTGGAATGATCGCGTTCAGCGCATGGCTTTTAAAGCGAGGGGCCGAGCCAGGAACCTTGCTCTCGCCGCCGCTGATCGCGCTCCTGCTCGTCGCGATCCTGATTCCGGCGATCGTTCTGATGGTGCTGTACGCGCGCAAAATCGCTGTCCGGCGCGCGGAGCAAGGTGGCCTCGGGAGCGGACAACTTCACACGCGACTGGTTGCGCTGTTTTCGGTCGTCGCGGCCGTCCCCACGGTGATAGTCGCGATCTTTGCCTCACTCTTGTTCCAGAGCGGCCTCGAATTCTGGTTCTCCGACCGGGCGCGCGGAATGCTCGAGAATACGGTGGAGGTGGCTCAGGCGACCTACAACAGGGAAGTCGAGCGCGTGTCCGCCGAGACGGTGACCATGAGCGGCGACGTCGCGGGATACCTCAAATTGGTAGCGATGGATGACCCCCGATTTATCGAGGGTTTCGGCCGCCAGGTGCTCAATCGCAATCTGTCCGAAGCGATTATCGTCAACGTCGGACCCGATGGGATCCCGCGTTCGCTGGCGCTCGTGAACCCTTATGACCGCCCCCTCGAGAAAGTGATCACGCCGGCGGCTATCAGGGAGCTTGGCAACAAACCCAGCGTCCCCATCAATTCGTCTGATCGGATCGGTGCACTGACGAAGCTCGATTACGGCCCGAACACCTATCTTTACGCCTCGCGCGTGTTTGATCCGCAGTTCCGCCAGCAGATCGTCCGCGCGAATGACGTACTTCACGACTATCGGGTGCTTCTCGCAAGGTCGCGGATCAATCAGCTGCGGTTCAACGCGGCCCTGCTGATCGGCGCTCTGGTCATCGTCGGTCTCTCGATATTCACCGCTCTCAAGATCGCCGACCGGTTGGTACGTCCGGTCGGGCAGCTCGTCACTGCCGCCGGCCGAATCGAGGAAGGCGACTTCTCGGCCCGCGTGCCGGTCGACGAGAGCGAGGACGAGGACGAGGTCCAGACACTCTCGACCGCCTTCAACCGGATGGCGGGGACCCTCGAAG
>CBHTSV010000082.1:0-4268 GCA_966095215.1 uncultured Sphingomonas sp.
GTTTGCGCTCAAGGCCGACATCGCCTTCGCATCCGCCGCTAGCGCCGAAAAGGCCGAAGCCGCTCCGGACATGGCGGGAACGTTGGCCGCATTGGCCGCGTCGGCTTTGAACGCCGCGAAATTGTTCGCATATTTGCTGAAAGCCGCCGCGTTGGAAGCCATCTTCGAGAAGGCCGCCTGGTTGCTCGTCAGCGCCGCGAAGGCCGGCGCATTGGCCGCCATCGCCGCAAATGCACTCGCGTTGCCCGCCAACGACCGGAACGCCGATGCATTCTGCGCCATCGCGCTCAGCGCCGAAGCATGGCTCGCCGAAAGCTGCGAGTTGGAGAGCGCCGAAGCCTGCTGCGCGAGCGACTGGAAGGCGGACGGATTCCTCGCGAGCGCGGCGAACGCGCTCGGATTCGACGCCAATGCCGACATCGCCGCCTGATTCGAGGCGAGCGCCGCGAAGCCCGGATCGCTGGCGAGCTTACGGAAGTTCGGGTCCTTGACCATGATCTGGAACGCATCGGTCTGCATCAGCTCGGGGACTGAGGTGTCGCCGAGCGTAACGTCGCCCTCGCCCACCTGGGCGGAAACGTAGCGCTGGGCCGGCGCAATCGTGCCGGCGCTGGGCCCGAGCGGATTATAGAGCCTGCCAACGCCATACGCGGCGACTCCGAGCGCGAGCACGCCCGCGGTTGCGACATACATCTTCTGCTTGTGGGAAAGCGCAGTTGCCATTGATGTGCCCCTTTGCTTGGATAAGCGTCGGGATTGTGACTCTTGGTTAACAAAGAGTCAATTGAATCCTTAGTTGACGGAGGTGGAGCAGCAGAAGCTTAGCTGCTGTTATCTTTAGATAATTTGCTGGTAACCGATTGCGCCGGAACGCATTTCAGCGTCGCCTGCCTCGCTCGTTCCGGAACGGGAAATCGTCACCTTTGTTCTCGTTGCTGGACGACCGCGGCGCATTGGAGCAACGCTCGACCATGGCAAAGCAGGACGAGGTTCATAAGCTGTCGTGGCCCGCCTGGGCCCCTTGGGCGCTGCTCGCGGTCGCGGCGACGTCGCTGCTGACGGTCGCAGCGACGCTCTACGATATCCTCTAGGCTAGACGCGCGTGCCCGACGCGCTTCCGCCGCCACCGCCGCAAGCAGCAATCGTCGTGACCGGCACGGCCTTGCCCGAGCCAAAGGCGAACCGGGTCTATGCCGTCGACCGCATCGACCGCAGGCGAATCGAGCAGTCGCCGAGCCACGAGCTCGACCAGCTGTTGAAGGAGGTCCCGGGCCTGCAGCTCTTCCGCAGGTCCGACGCCCGGAGCGGCCATCCGACCAGCCAGGGAGTGACGCTTCGAGCGCTCGGCGGCAACGCGTCAAGCCGCGCTCTGCTGGTCCTCGACGGAGTGCCGCAGAGCGACCCGTTCGGGGGGTGGGTCAACTGGCCCGCCTACGATCCCGCAACGCTCGAGCAGGCTCGTGTCGTTCGGGGCGGGGGCAGCGTAGCCAACGGTCCGGGAGCGCTCGCCGGCACGATCGAAATGACGAGCCGCTCAGACGCCGGTGTCTCCGGCGAAGTCGCAGCGGGCAGCCGCGACTCGGTAGAGGGCCGCGTTCGGCTCGGCGCGCCACTCGGCGGCGGAGTGCTGAGCCTCGCCGCCCGCGGCGAGGGGAGCGACGGCTTCGTGCCGACCACCGAGGACACGCGTGGCCCCGCCGACGAGCGGGCACCATATCGCGAATGGAGCGGGCGCGGCCGCTGGGTCGCTCGCCTCACGGCCGATACGGAACTGCAGGCGAACATCTCCGGCTTTCGCGACTGGCGGACCCGGGGGACGGACTTCACCGAGAACCGCACCAATGGTGCCGATGCATCCCTGCGGCTCGTTGGCCGAGGCCGCTGGCAATGGTCCGCCCTAACCTATTGGCAGTGGCGCAACCTGATGAGCAGCTTCGCCAGCGTCAGCCCGGGCCGCACGACGGCGACGCAGGTGCTGCTGCAGGACTCCGTCCCGTCGCACGGGATCGGCGGAAGCTTCGAGCTTCGTCCGCCGATGCCGGGCGGGATCGAACTGCGCCTCGGCGCCGACGCGCGGCGGACTGACGGCGAATCGCGCGAGCTGTTCACCTTTGTCGCCGGCCAGCCGACCCGCCGCCGGTTCGCCGGCGGGACCACCTGGACCGCCGGAGCCTTCGCTGAAGCAAGCGCTGATGTCGGCCGCGCAACGCTCACCGCCGGAGCGCGCCTCGACCATTGGCAGATCAATGACGGCCATCTGTTCGAGAAGGTGATCGCCACCGGCTTCGTATTGCGCGACCTGAAGGATCCTCGGCGCGACGGGTGGCGTCCAACCGCGCGCGCCGGCGTCACTGCGTCGGTCGGCCATGGATTCAGCCTGCGGTCGGCCGCGTACCTTGGCTGGCGAATGCCGACTCTGAATGAGCTCTTCCGGCCCTTCCGCGCCGGGCTCGATGCGACAGCGGCCAATGCAGCGCTCAATCCCGAGCGGCTTGGCGGCGTGGAAGGCGGCATCGACTTCGCGCGCGGAGCTTTCCACCTGTCGCTCACCGGCTTCGTCAATCGCCTCAGGGACGCCATCGCCAACGTCACCCTCGGCCAGGGTCCGGGCATGTTCGAGCAGGTCGGTTTCGTCCCTGCCGGAGGCGCCTTCCGCAAGCGCGAGAATATCGATGCAGTGAAGGTAAGTGGGGTCGAAGTATCCGCCGGCTGGACGCGCGGCCCCTGGTCACTTCGGGCCGGCGCCAGCTGGACGCATGCGCGCGTCGACGCGTCGGGCGCCGCCGCACCGCTCGACGGCCTCCGCCCCGCGCAAACGCCGAACTTTGCAGGAACCTTGTCGGCGAGCTGGCACGAGGACGAAAAGGGCGCCGAGCTCGTCCTCCGCCGCGTCGGCCCGCAGTTCGAAGACGATCTGAATTCGCGAACACTGACGGGAGCGACTACCCTCGACGCCTACGCCGCTTGGCCGCTCACGCACCGCCTCCAAGTCGTTGCCCGCGGCGAGAACCTCTTCGACAAGACGGTCCAGGCGACAATCAACGGCGACGGCTCGATCGAGCGGGCAACGCCGCGCACCTTGTGGATCGGCCTCAGGCTTCGCTGATCATTTTGCGCGCGTGTAGAGGAAGGCGGTGATGTCGCGCGCGTCTCTCTCACCGACGTGCAGGTCCGGCATGGCCGTGCCCGGCGCGACATGCTGCGGGTCGCGGATCCAGCGCTGCATGTTGTCCGGCGTGTTCGCCAGATGCCCGCCGATAATCGTGCGGATGGCAATTCCATCGAGCGGCGGGCCGACCGAGCCCATTGCCGTCCGGACGTTCTTCAGCGCATGACAGCTCCCGCAGCCATATTGGATAAACATCGCCTCGCCTCGCCGCGGGTCGCCGCCGGTGATCGCAGCGGCGTGGGACCGCATCTGCATCCGCTCGCGCAAATAGACGTAAGCGACACCCACGAGCGCGCCGAGAAACAGCAGCCCAGCCAGTGCCGCAAGCACGACCTTAGTTGACGGAGAGCGCACCGGCGCCTCCTTCGGATGCCTTGAGCCATTTGTAGAATAAAGCGAGCGCCGCGAGGCCGTGCACCGCGCCGCCCGGAATCCACATCACGAGTCCCGCGAGCTGCTGGTCAGTTACTGGATCCAGTCCGATTCCGCTTACGCCCATCGCCGCATAATCCGCGTACCAGGGCGAGGCCGAGAAGCTCATCAACGCCCCCAACGCTCCGCCGACCAGCGAGGTCGCAAACAGGCAGGCGGCCGAGACCCCGTAGCCCGAGCTTCCGCGGCGCGGGTGAAGCATCGCCCACCAGAAGATCAGCGAGCTGAGAAAAAAGCAGGCGTGCTGTGCGACGTGCCAGCCGAAGCTCTCGAGCGCCCGGTCGAAGAGCACGGGCGCGTGCCACGCCCACATGACCACGCCCTGGATGACGGTGGCGGTCACTGGCTCTGTAAGGCCCTTCCACATCGCGGTGAGCGGGGCCTTCCAACTTCCCGCAAGCGCCCGCCGCAGCGGCCGCGGCAGGCCCCAGGCAAGCACTCCACCCGCATGCGAGGTTGCGAGCAGCAGCGTCGCCATGAGCATGATCAGCTCATGCTCGATCATGTGCATGGTGAAGCTCTTTTCGCCGGCTTCGTGCAGCGGTGAGATGAGCGCCAGCGTCAGCACCGTCCAGCCGGAAAGGAACAAGGTCGGGCGGTGCGCTGCGCTCGCCCGCTTCGACAGTCGCTGCCAGCCGGCGACGTAGATCAGCAGCGCCAGCCCGAG
>CBHTSV010000083.1:0-10347 GCA_966095215.1 uncultured Sphingomonas sp.
GTGAAGGCGCTCGGCTGGGCAACGATGACGTCGTCCACGTTCGCGCCGGCGCCGTGGACCAGAGTCGCGAAGTCGAACCCTGGAGCGCGCTTCTTCAGCTGCGCCCGGGGCATCGTGTTGTAGGTCTTGTCGGCGTCGCGACTGTCGGTTCGGGTCCAGTGTGCCTGGGCAAGCTTCGTCTCGAACGCCAGGATCGCCTTTGCCCGGGCGGCCGCATTCTTCTCGCCCGCGAGCGTCAGGACGTTGGTCAGATGCTCGAGATACTTCGCGCGAGTGTCGACGAGCTTCGCGTCCTTGGAGAGATAATAATCCCGGTCCGGCATTCCGATGCCGCCCTGGATCATGTTCAGCGTGTACTGGTCGGGCGCCTTGTCGTCCTGGCCGACGAACATGCGGAACGGCCCATTAATGCCGATCTCCGATGCGTCGGCATAAAGCTTCGGAAGGGCCGTCTTGCTCTTCACGGCGCGGACCTGGTTGAGCCAAGGCTCGAGCGGAGCGAGGCCCTTCGACTCGATCGCCGCATCGTCCATGAAGCTGGCATAGGCATTGCCGATCTTGCTGTTCGGATCCTTGGCCTGCTCGTCGATGATCGTGCGCGTGCGCTCGCGGGAAAGGTCGTCAAGCACGTTGAACATGCCGTAGCGGGCCTTGTCCGCCGGGATGTCAGTGGTCTTTGCCCAATTGCCGTTCGCAAAGTCGAAGAAATCGTCACCCGCGGCAACGCTCTGGTCCATGCCGCCCGTGTCGATCCCGAAAGCTCCGTAGGTGGGTTTCGGCGCAGGCGCAGCGACCGGCGCGACCGGAGCCGCTTCCGCGGCCGCCGGAGCTACCCGCGCGGGCGGCACCGTGTTCGCCGCGCAGCCGGCGAGCGCCGTCGTGGCGGCAAGAAACGCAATAAGTCTAACCATTTAATCCCCTCCGCTAATGCAGGGCCGCTGATGCTGAAGCTAAGGAAGCTGAAGCGAGCGGCAACCGACGAACGGTCGTATCCCGCCGACGAACGTCATGGCAAGGGCTGCGATTCCGCCCGATACCCGCTCCGGCTGCGCCAGCGGTTGCCGAGGCGGAACCGCCAGAGCACTGACGAGATCAGGTACCCGAGCACCGCCGCTGCGAACGCCATCGTCAGGACTCCGACCGCAATCGCGCCCGATGCGTGATGGATCCAGAACATGATCTGGCTGAGCTCGCCGGAGACGCGCTCGGCCGTCACCGGGTTGATGATCCGCGCGTCGTGGTGAAGCTCCCAGGCGCCGAGCCGATAGGCGGCATAATAGATCGGCGGGATCGTCAGCGGGTTGACCACGAGCGTGAACATTGCAGTGACCGCGATGTTCGCTCGCGTTGGCACCGCGAGCAGCGCGGCGATCGCAGTGTGCATCACGGGAATGATGACGCCCACGAATAGGCCCAGCGCGACGCCTCTCGGAACCGAGCGGCGGGTGAGACGCCAGAGGGCCGGCTGACCGAGATAGCGCGCGAACGGCTTGAGCAACCGATTGCGCTCCAGCGATTCCTGTGTCGGGATGTGGCGGCGCACCCAGTTAATCGGCGCCTTGAGCACGGCCTCAGGCACGCTGCCTCAGCAGCCTTTGCTGCTCCCTCTTCCAGTCCCGTTCCTTCACCGTCTCACGCTTATCATGGACTTTCTTACCACGAGCCAAAGCCAGCTCGACCTTCGCACGGCCAGCGCCGTTGAAATAGATGGAAAGCGGCACGAGCGTCAGTCCCTGACGGGTCACCGCTCCCTGCAGCTTGGCGATTTCGCGGCCTTTCAGCAACAGCTTGCGCGGCCGGCGGGGCTGGTGGTTGAGGCGGTTGCCGTGGCTGTACTCGGGGATGTGGCTGTTGATCAGCCACACTTCCTCGCCGTCCACAGTCGCATAGCTTTCCGCGATGGATCCCTCGCCCTGGCGCAGCGACTTCACCTCGGTGCCCGTCAGCTGGACGCCCGCCTCGAAGCGATCCTCGACAAAATAGTCGAAGCGCGCGCGGCGGTTTTCGGCCACGACCTTCTGCTTGTCGAACGGTTGTGGAAGCGGCTTGGCCATGAAGGTCTCAGATCAGCCCCGCATGGTCGAGAGCTGCGTCGACGGCGCGCCTTGAAGCTGCGGATGCCTCCACCAGCGGCAAGCGAAGCTCGGCTGGGAAGTCGTTTCGAATCCTCGAGAGAGCATATTTCGTCGGAGCGGGCGACGCGTCGGTGAACAGAGCGGCGTGCAGCGGGTAAAGCCTGTCTTGGAGCTTGAGCGCCTCGTCCCATCGATCCTCGCGCATTGCCTTCTGGAATTCCGAGCAGAGCCTCGGCGCGACGTTGGCCGTGACCGAGATGCAGCCGACTCCACCCATCGCATTGAAGCCGAGTGCCATGTCATCATTGCCGCTCAGCTGGATGAAGGCTTCCCCGCAGGCGAGCCGCTGCGCGCTGACCCTGCCGAGATTGCCAGTCGCATCCTTGATTGCGACGACCCGGGGGTGCTTCGCGACCTGGGCGAGCGCATCGACCGAGATATCAGCCACGGTCCGCGATGGAACGTTGTAGACCACGATCGGAATCGGCGAGGCGTCTGCGATGGCGGTGAAATGCGCGATCAGGCCTGCCTGGCTCGGCTTGTTGTAGTAAGGCACGACGACCAGCGCCGCGTCGGCGCCGAGGTCGGCCGCGGCACGGGTCCGCTCGATCGAATGCTCGGTCGAATAGGTCCCCGTGCCGGCAATCACGGGAACCCTGCCCTTCGCCACCTCGACCACCGTTGCGATGACGTGACGGTGCTCGTCGGCGCTCAGTGTCGCCACCTCTCCCGTCGTCCCGCAGGGCACGAGCGCGTCGCTGCCTTCGGCGATTTGCCATTCGACGAACTCGCGAAGTGAGTCCTCCGCGACACACTTGCCGGAAAAAGGCGTCACCAGCGCCGGGATCGACCCGAAAATCATGAACTTACCTCCCTTTCGAGGTGTTTTTAGTGGATAAGTCGGCTGGTGTTCACGGCCTGATAAGGAGCGGGACTGCACGATGTCCAGCATGTGGCGTGCTGCGGTGATTCTTCCAGTCCTGCTGTTGGCCGTGCCGTCGAGCTCGGCCCAATATCCCTCGGCCTATCCCGCGGCACCTGTCTATGCCGCGCCGAGCGTCGCCTCCTCGCTGAACGACTGGCGCCGGTTGCGCCAGAGCAACGGTTACAGCTTCGCGGATTATGCGCGATACCTGATAGCCAATCCCGATTGGCCCGATGAAGCCAAGCTTCGCCGATGGGCGGAAGCGTCGATGCGGCCAGGCGAAAACCCGGCGACGGTCATCTCCTTCTTCGCTCAGGACAAGCCCGCGACCGGCGGGGGCTGGGCGCGCCTCGCTGATGCATTTGCGGCGAGCGGACGTATGGCCGAGGCGGTGGACGCGGCTCGCAACGCCTGGGGTTCGGACGACCTCGGCGGGACCGACGAGCAAGCGATCTGGGCACTCTACGGCGGGAGCTTCACCACAGCCGACCACGACCGCCGCATTGATGCACTGCTGTTCGCGAAGAAGGCCGATGACGCGGCTCGCTTCTATGCGATGGCCAGCCCCGCGCGACAGGCAAGCTTTGCTGCCCGGATCGCGATGCAGCGCGAGGCGCCTGATTCGGAGCGACTCTATCAGGCGGTGATGGGCACTGTGACGAGCGACGCGGGCCTGATGATGGATCGGGCGCGCTATCTCCGCGGCCAGGGGTACGAGCGGGCCGCTCGCGACCTCGCCGCACGCGAGCACAATTTTGTCTACCGCCCGGCAGACGTGGAGCGTTTCTACGACATGCTATGGCTGCTCGCGAGCGGCGCAGCCCAGGATCGTGACTGGAACACGGCGTTCAACATCGCGCGGCACCTCAGCGATGCGCTGCCTGTCGGGCAGACCATCAGCCAGCAGCCGATCGGGACACGCGACAATTACACGAGCCTCGTCTGGCTCGCCGGAATGGCGGCCCTCGACCGGATCGGGCGCCCCGCGAGCGCGGTGGCGATGTTCGACGCTTATGCCCGCGCCGGCCGGTCGCTCCAGGTGCAGACAAAGGGCGATTATTGGGCCGGCCGGGCAGCGCTCGCCGCCGGTCAGTTCCAGCAGGCCAACGCTTACTTCACCGCTGCGGCCCAATATCCCGAGCTCTTCTACGGACAGCTTGCGCTCGAGCGGCTCGGCAGGTCCGTATCGCCGCCACCGCAGTCGATGGCCTCGATGACCACGCCACCGGCGCAGAGAACGGCCTTCTACAACAAGCGGCTCGTCCAGGCCGTCCGCATTCTCGGCCAGCAGGGCCAGTCGACCGACCAGGCCCTGTTCGTCCGGGCGCTTGCCGAATCGCTCGACAATGATGCCGATCGCGGCCTTGCGGTCGAGCTCGGGCAGCAGATCGGGCGGCAGGACCTTGCAGTGTGGGTCGCCCGTGCGGCCCGAATCGAGGGCTCGATGTTCTACGTGCGCCAGGCCTTTCCGAGCCTCAATGCGTCGGTGTCGCCGCAGCTCTGGTCACTCACCCACGGGATCACCCGGCAGGAAAGCAGCTTCAATCCCTACGCGGTCAGCCACGCCGGTGCTCGCGGCATGATGCAGCTGATGACAGGCACGGCCCGCGAGCAGGCGGGCAAGATGGGCATCGGCTACGACAGCTATCGGCTGATTACGGACCCCAGTTACAATGTCATGATCGGATCGTCCTACTTCCAGCGCATGCTCAACATCTGGGGCGGAAACGTGCCGCTGGCGGTGGCCAGCTACAACGCGGGCTCGGGCAATGTCGGCAAATGGGTCCGGCAATATGGTGACCCGCGCAGCCAGGTCGACGTGCTCAAGTGGATCGAGGCGATCCCCTACAGCGAGACCAAGGCCTATGTGCAACGGGTGATCGAGAACAGCGTGGTCTATGATTCGATGCGCTCGCCCACGCAGCAGCAGGCTGCCTTCCACGTCTCGCGCTATTTGGGAAAGAACCGCCCGGGCTGATAACGGTCGGCGATGGCTGACTCGCCGCGATTCATCACCCCAGCAGGGTTAGCGCGCATTCGCGCCGAATATGATGAGCTGTTCGCGGTCGAGCGGCCGAAAACCGTCGAGGTCGTCTCATGGGCCGCTTCGCTTGGCGACCGTTCCGAGAATGCCGACTATCTCTACGGCAAGAAGCGCCTGCGGGAGATCGACCGCCGGCTCGCCCACCTGGCGAAAATCATGAAGCAGGCGAAGGTCGTCGATCCCGCGAAGCAGGAGGCGCGCGACCAGATCCGCTTCGGAGCGACGGTCGAGCTCGCGGACGACGACGATAACCGGCGCGTCCTGACCATCGTCGGCGATGATGAGACCGATGCCTCGGCAGGGAAGATCGGCTGGAGCGCCCCGCTGGCCCGGGCACTAATAGGCGCCAGGGTCGGCGACGAACGGATCGTCAGGCTGCCGGCCGGCGAGAAAAGCTACGAGGTGATGGCGATCGACTATCCGAAGGCGTGACAGGATCGTCCACGACGTGCGGCGGCTCGGCCGGCATCGCATCGGCCCAGGCATCCGCGATCGCGCTCAGCGCCGCAATCGTCGCGGCCGCTTCGTCATTGCCGTCGATCATCCGCCAGGGCGACCAGCGCGTGTCAGAATTCCTGCGCAGGTCTTTCAGCGCATCGGCATAGGCCGGATCGCTAACCCTCACCGGCGCATCGCTACGGATCATTCTTAGCCATGGATCTTCGGCGCGTTCCCTGAGACGCGCGTCCTGCACCTCGGGGCCTACCTCGAAGTAAAGCTTGAGGATCAAGGTTCCGTAATCGCGCTGCTGCGCCTCGAACTCGTTGATCTCGTCGAAAGCGCGGGCGACCGTCTTCTCGTCGACATGTCCAAGGATGCGGTCGTCGAGGACGCGGCGATACCAGCTGCGGTAGAAAATGGCCGTGTCGCCTGCGGCCGGAAGCTGCTTCCAGAAGCGCGCCAGCCAATGGCCTTCGGCGGCCTCGCGCCGGTCATGCCTCGTCCAGTGCACCGCATAGTGGCAGGGATCGAACGCAGCCGCCAATTGGCGCAGTACGCGCCGCTTGCCCGCTCCGTCCGCGCCTTCGAACAGGATGATCGCCCGCCGTCCGTGCACGATCTGCGGCAGCTGCAGCTCCGACAGATGATCGCGCAGCGCCGTCAGCGCCGCGTCATAATCTTCCGCGCTATTCAAGTTGGACCGAGCATCCATCCGCTTCGGTGTAACCGCCGCACCCGGGAGCGACAATCAATTCGGCGGCCTTGCCGGGGCGGTTCGTCTCAAATCGGCGCGACGCCGATCCTCAGCTCCGCGCAACGATCTTGATGTTCAGCTCCTTGAGCTGCTTCGGATCGACCTCCGACGGCGCGTTCATCATCAGATCTTCCGCCTTCTGGTTCATCGGGAAGAGGATCACCTCGCGGATGTTCGGCTCGTCGGCGAGCAGCATCACGATCCGGTCGATGCCCGGCGCCGAGCCGCCGTGGGGCGGAGCGCCGAACTTGAAGGCGTTGATCATGCCCGAGAAGTTCGTGTCGACTTCCGCTCGCGTATAACCCGCGATCTCGAACGCCTTGTACATGATGTCCGGCCGATGGTTCCGGATCGCGCCGCTGCTCAGCTCCACGCCGTTGCAGACGATGTCGTACTGCCAGGCGAGAATCTCGAGCGGATCCTTGCTCTCCAGCGCCTCCATCCCACCCTGCGGCATGGAGAAGGGGTTATGGGAGAAGTCGATCTTCTTCTGTTCTTCGTTGAACTCGAACATCGGGAAGTCGACGATCCAGCAGAAGCGGAAGGCGCCCTTTTCGAGGAGGTCGAGCTGCTCGGCGACGCGGGTGCGCGCAAAGCCGGCGAGCTTGGCGGCATCCCCTTCCTTCCCCGCGGCGAAGAAAATTCCATCGTCAGGGCCGAGGCCCATCTCATCGGCGAGGCGGTTCATCCCATCGTCGCCGTGGTTCTTGGCAATCGGGCCACCCCATTCGCCGCCCTTGCGCGTAGCATAGCCTAGGCCGGCGAAGCCCTCGCCCCTCGCCCATTCGTTCATGTCATCGAAGAACTTGCGGCTCTTCTCGGCTGTGCCTGGCGCGGGGATCGCGCGAACTACCCCTCCACCGTCGACGATCTTCGCGAACAGGCCGAAGCCCGAACCTTTGAAATGTTCGCCGACGTCGGAGATCAGCAGCGGGTTCCTGAGATCTGGCTTGTCGGTGCCGTACTTGAGCAGCGCTTCCTTGTACGGGATGCGCGGATAATCGCCCGCCGGAGTGACACTCTTCCCGTTGGCGAACTCCTCGAACACGCCGGACAGGACCGGCTCGATCGCCGCGAACACGTCGTCCTGGGTGACGAAGCTCATCTCGAAATCGAGCTGGTAGAACTCGCCCGGTGAGCGGTCGGCGCGCGCGTCCTCGTCGCGGAAGCAGGGCGCGATCTGGAAGTAGCGGTCGAAGCCCGCCACCATGATCAACTGCTTGAACATCTGCGGCGCCTGCGGGAGCGCGTAGAACTTTCCTGGATGCACCCGGCTCGGGACGAGATAATCGCGCGCGCCCTCCGGCGAGCTGGCTGTCAGAATCGGCGTCTGGAACTCGGTGAATCCCTGTTCGATCATCCGCCGGCGGATCGACGTGATCACCGCGGAGCGGAGGATGATGTTGGAGTGAACCTGCTCTCGGCGCAGGTCGAGATAGCGGTACTTAAGCCGGATATCCTCGGGATACTCCGCTTCGCCGGCCACCGGCATCGGAAGCTCGGCAGCAGCGGATTGCACCTCCACCTCGCGAGCGACGACCTCGATCTCGCCGGTCGGGAGTTTCGGGTTCATCGCCTCCGGAGCGCGGGCAACAACTTCGCCTGTCACGGTCACCACCGACTCGAGCTTCAGCGAATCGAGCTTCTTCTGGACTGGGTTGTCCTGGTCCGCGACGATCTGGGTAATCCCGTAATGGTCGCGCAAATCGATGAACAACACCCCGCCGTGATCGCGGTCGCGGTGGATCCATCCCGACAGACGGACGGTCTCGCCGACATTGCTCTTGCGCAGCTGGGCGCAGTTGTGGGTGCGATAGGCGTGCATGCGTAAGTGGTGCTCGTAAGGCCAATGATGGGTGGAAAGCGACCGCCGCGCTTCCCTTCCCACTCACCTTTTGTCAACCCGCGGACGCGCCGCTAAAGCCGCCGCCAGACTCATGCGTATCCATCCACTGATTACCAGGACCGAGGACCTGCAAGGCCTCGTCGATCGCCTCGCAAAGCATCCGTTCGTCGCCGTGGACACCGAGTTCATGCGCGAGAACACTTATTGGCCCGACCTGTGCCTCATCCAGGTGGCGAGCAGCGAGGAGGCCGCGGCTATCGACCCGAAGGCCGAGGGCATGGAGCTGAAGCCTCTACTCGACCTGTTCGTGAGGAACGAGGACATATTGAAGGTCTTCCATGCCGGCGGCCAAGACCTCGAGATCATCCATAATTTGACCGGCAAGGTCCCCCATCCTTTGTTCGACACGCAGATCGCGGCCATGGCGCTCGGGCACGGCGAGCAGATCGGCTATTCGAACCTGATCGAGAGCCTCCTCGGCCACAGCCTCGACAAGGGCGCGCGCTTCACCGACTGGAGCCGCCGCCCGCTCGACAAACGCCAGATCGATTATGCGATCGCCGACGTAACGCACCTGGCGACGATTTTCCCGCGCATGGTCGAGAAGCTCAAGAAGACCGGCCGCGGCGCGTGGCTGGACGAGGAGATGGAGCGATTGGCCGACCCGTCGAGCTTTGCCTTCGAACCGAAGGACGCATGGAAGCGCCTGAAGCTTCCGAGCCGCAACCCGGCCGTGCTGGGCCGCCTGAAGGCGCTCGCGGCGTGGCGCGAGACCGAAGCCCGGTCGAAGAACCTGCCGCGCGGACGCATCGTCAAGGACGACACGCTGACCGAGATCGTCCTTCATCCTCCCAAGTCCCAGGACGACCTGGGCAGGATTCGCGGGCTTTCGGCCGGCTGGAAGAACAACGACATCGGCGCTCGGCTGATGGCGGCCGTCGCTTCAGCGAAGCCGATGGGTCCCGACGAGCTTCCCGACCGGGAGCCCCGGCGCCCCGGACTCACGAAAGATGGTGCGCTGGTCAGCGACCTGTTGAAGCTGCTGCTCAAGATCCGCGCCAAGGAGACGGGCGTGGCCGCCCGGCTGATTGCCCGCTCGGACGATCTCGAAGCCCTCGCCGCCGGAGTCCGCAAGGATCTGAAGATTCTCGATGGCTGGCGTTACGAGCAGTTAGGCAAGGACGCGCTTGACCTCGTCGAGGGGCGTCTTGCCTTCGCCATCGAGAACGGCAAGCTGAAGATGAGCCGTATCATGGAAGAGGAGCGGGTCGATGCGTAAGCTGCTTCTGGTCACACCTTTGGTTCTCGCCTCGGCCTGCGCCGCAGCCGGACCTCGGTACGTCGGGACGTTTCAGGTTCCGCCGGGCTCCAAGTGCGTCCGGTCGGGCGCGCTCGACACGTTCAAGGGCCAGGTGGCGAGCACCGAGCTTGCCGCGCAGATCATGGCCGCGGCCCGTGCGCCCAAGCTGCGCTGGGTTCCGTTCGGCGCGATCATCACCTTGGAATATAGCGAGAGCCGGGTAACCGTCCGGCTGGACCAGCAGAACCGCGTCCTTTCGGCGACCTGCGGCTAGGCCGCTTCGCTGATCATCCTCGCATCGACCAGCGCCCGGCGGATCGTCGGCAGGCTGAGCCGCGCACGCTCCGCGATCGCGAACCGGTCCACGGCCTCGACCGCGCGCTCCGCCGTCCAGTAGTCGCGATGCAGCCGCTCCGCCATGAAGCGCAGCGCATCGCCGGGAATGTGCAAGCCGCGGTCCGCGAAGAAGAGCTGGATCAACCCGGTAAAGAGCGCATCGTCCGGATGATGGATTCGCGTGATGGGCGTGATCGCGAGCCGGGTCTTGAGGTCGGGCAGCGTCGGGGTCCAGGCCGGCGGCACTTCGTCGGCGATCATCACCAGCGGTCGCCCCGTATCCTGAGCGTCGTTCCAGGCGTGGAACATCTCTTCCTCATCGCGCTCCTCGGCGTCATCGAAGAGGCGGCCTCCCACTCGCTCGACGAAGCTGCGCCCGAGCAGGGTCCGTCCCGACCGCCGCGGCCCCGTCAGGATCGTCGCCTTGACCGGCCACATGCTCCAGCTGCGGAAATGCTCGAATGCCTCGCGGTTCGCGTCGGAGAAGATGAAGCGGACATCGCCTTCGCTTTGCGGCCAGTCGAGCTGGATCGCGATCTGGTCGGGACCGCGCTTCATTATTCGTCGCCGCCCCTGTTCGCCGCCGTCTGCGGCGGGGGCGTGGCTGCCGGCGGCGGCTGGACGTG
>CBHTSV010000084.1:0-4236 GCA_966095215.1 uncultured Sphingomonas sp.
AATCTCTTCAGCCCAAATAGATGCAATAGGCATTTCCCTATTGCATGTAGGGAACAAATAGGGAACAGTGCGCCTTTGGAGTCGCGCACATGTTGGTTCTCGATCCCTCGATGCTAATCGCCGTTGCTGCTCTCATCAGCAGCCTGTCCGCGTTCGTCTGGGCAGTGCGCCGCAAGCCCTGATCAGCTATGGCCGAAACATGTTCGAACGCTGGGGCGAATATTTCTTCATGATCGGCTCGAGCGCCGCCGCGCTCATCGGGCTGATGTTCGTCGTCGTCACCCTTACGGCCGGCCGCGATCGCGAAGAGGTCGAACGCGGCAAGCACCTCTACACGTCTCCGATCGTCTGGCACCTCGGCGTCGTGCTGACGCTCAGCGGAGCGGCCATAGCACCGAACGTGCCAGCCCGGCTCTACGGTCTAGCCGCCGCCGGCCTCGCACTGCTCGGAATTGGCACGGGAGTTCGCAGCGCGGTCGGAATCGCCCGCCGTCCCGGCGCTCCGAACGCCGCCGGCTTCGACATGTTCTGGTATGGCCTCGCGCCCGCCATCGTTTACGTCGGCATGGCGGCCGCCGCCGTCGCGGTGCTCAGCGGCGCGTCCTGGGCTTCGACTGCAGTCGCGGGCGACCTCATGGCACTGCTGCTCGTCAGCATTCACGCCGAGTGGGACCTCGTGACCTATCTCGCGCCCGGAGCAACCCCCGGTGGCGGAACCCCTCCGAGCTAGGACGCGGGCTCGTCCGCGATTTCACGCGTCATTTCGACCATTGTCCGCCGGAATCCCGATCGCTCGAAAAGACGTTGCGCCGGCGCGTTCTTTTCGGCGGTGAACAGGACGACGCGCGGCGCGCCGAGCTTCGTCAGGGCGGCAAGCGCGGCGTTCATCAGCTTCATTCCGATGCCCTGGCGGCGATGATCCGGCGCTACCACAAGGTCGTAAAGCGCCCCCGCCGGGCCCCGGAGAGCCATGTAATCACTCCCTTCCATCCCGCCGAACGCATAGCCAACGACGTCGCCGTCTCGCTCGGCGACCAGCACGAACCTGTCGTCCCGCTCCATCTGCGATTGGAGAAACTGCCCGTACAGCTCCGGCATGTCCGGCCGCGGGCGGAGAAAGCGCTCGGAGTCGAACTCGAAATGCTCTTCGACGAGGTTCGCGCCCAATCGGCCGATGACAGGCACATCTTCGGCCCGCGCCGGACGCACGGTCACGCCCCCGCTCATGCCCGGGCGACCCGCTCCTCGACCAGCTGGACCGCCTCCGCAATCGCCTGATCGACCGTCAGGTCGCTGGTGTCGAGCAGGAGCGCGTCGGACGCCTGCTTGAGCGGCGCCACCGCGCGTGTCGAATCCCGCTCGTCGCGTGCGCGGATGTCGGCTAGCACCTCGTCGAAATGGACCCTCATTCCGCGGCCATGAAGCTCCTTCAGCCGCCGCTCGGCGCGTACTTCCGCCGAAGCCGTCACGAACAGCTTCACATCGGCGTCCGGCGCGATGACGGTGCCGATGTCGCGGCCGTCGAGCACCGCCCCGCCCGCCTTACCGGCAAAATCCTGCTGCCGCTTCAGCAGCGCTGACCGAACGGACGGATACGCGGACACCGACGAGGCGATCTTCGACACCGGCTCGCTGCGAAGCTCCGGATCGCCGGGATCGAGATTGAGCTCGTCGCACGCGCGCAGCGCCTCGAACTCGCTGGACGGATCGCCGCCCCAGCGCCACAGGTTCAGCGCAACGGCTCGATACAGCAGCCCCGTGTCCATGTGCGGCAGGTCGAAATGTTTCGCGAGGGCGCGTGCGATGGTGCCCTTGCCGCTCGCCGCCGGCCCGTCGACCGCGATCACGAGCCCCTTTTTCATGGCGGTGGATGCACTACCTTTGACCAAGCGCCGCGCTTTGACAGGGGCAAATCGCTATGGCAAGGCGCGCCGCCGAACGCCGGGACATGCCCGCGACGTACCGCATTTTACTGGAGTTTAGACCCTCATGGTGAAGCCCGAATGGGGCACCAAGCGCACTTGCCCCAAGTGCTCGACCCGCTTTTACGACCTCGGCCACGAGGACCCGGTGCACTGCATCAATTGCGGCACCGACTTTGTGCCTGAGCCCGTTCTGAAGTCCAAGCAGCCGCTCGCGTTCGAGGCCGCCGCGCCCGTCCAGAAGGAGCAGCCTCAGGACGAGGACCTCGCAGCCGAAGAGCTGACGGTCGACGAGGACGAGGAGATCAGCGCCGACGAGGAAGTCGATCTGGAGACCGGCGACGAAGACCTCGGCGTCGAGACTGCCGGTGAGGACGACGAAGTCTGAATTTCTGGCTCCGGGCCGGTAAAGGTTCGGGAAAGCCGCGCCGTGATATTCCCCCTTTTCCAGCGGGGGAAGTTTCCTCTAAGGCGCTCGGGAACGTGGGGCCGTAGCTCAGCTGGGAGAGCGTCGCAATGGCATTGCGAAGGTCAGGGGTTCGATCCCCCTCGGCTCCACCATTTTCGCGATAGAGTGCCCGGGGGACACTCGTTGGCGCGAAAATCCGTAATCCCGGTTAACGCGCGGGCGCAACTGCCTGTCCGCTAACCATTAATTTTTGCGGGGCGGAAACCAAATCATTTGATACAAGAGTGATTCGTAGCAGCCGGGGGGGCTGCTTTGTTCAACCGGGTGGGGGGAGAGTAGCCACACGGAGCGTTAAATGAACATCCAGGCCCCGCGCGACTTCCTCGATCGCCGCCAGCTCGTCAGCGCTCTTCGTGCATTGAGACGCGGCGATTTCTCCGTCCGCCTGCCGGAAGACGGCGACGGTCTCGACGGCGAGATCGCGAGCCTGTTCAACGAGGTAGTCTCCCTCAACGAGGAGATGACGCAGGAATTCGAGCGGCTCTCCAAGGTCGTCGGCAAGGAAGGAAAGATCACCCAGCGCGGGCGGGTGAAGAACGCCCGCGGCGGCTGGGAAACCGCCGTCCGCTCGGTCAACGAGATGATCGAGGACATGGTCCAGCCGACCGCGGAAGTGTCCCGCGTCATCGGCGCCGTGGCCAAGGGCGACCTCTCCCAGAGCATGACCGTCGAAATCGACGGGCGCCCCCTGCGCGGTGAGTTCCTGCGCATCGGCAAGGTCGTGAACACGATGGTCGACCAGCTGAACGGCTTCGCCTCGGAAGTGACGCGCGTCGCGCGCGAGGTCGGAACCGAAGGCAAGCTCGGCGGCCAGGCAAGGGTCAAGGGCGTCGCCGGCACCTGGAAGGACCTTACCGACAACGTCAACGCGATGGCCACCAACCTCACTGGCCAGGTGCGCAACATCGCGGAGGTGACGACCGCCGTCGCCCGCGGCGACCTGTCGAAGAAGATCACCGTCGAAGTGAAGGGCGAGATCCTCGAGCTCAAGAACACCATCAACACGATGGTCGACCAGCTGAATGCGTTCGCCGGAGAGGTGACACGCGTCGCGCGCGAGGTCGGCACCGAAGGCAAGCTCGGCGGCCAGGCGCGCGTGGAGGGCGTGGCGGGCACGTGGAAGGACCTCACCGACAACGTCAACCTCATGGCCGACAATTTGACCGGCCAAGTCCGCAACATCGCGGAGGTGACGACCGCCGTCGCGCGTGGCGACCTGTCGAAGAAGATCACGGTCGACGTCAAAGGCGAGATTCTCGAGCTCAAGAACACCATCAACGTCATGGTGGATCAGCTGAACGGCTTCGCTTCCGAGGTGACGCGCGTGGCGCGCGAAGTGGGCACGGAAGGCAAGCTTGGCGGCCAGGCCCAGGTGCCGGGCGTCGGCGGCACGTGGAAAGACCTCACCGACAACGTCAACCAGCTTGCCAACAACCTGACCGGACAGGTCCGCAACATCGCCGAGGTGACCACGGCGATCGCGCGCGGCGACCTGTCGAAGAAGATCACCGTCGACGTCCGCGGCGAGATCCTCGAGCTCAAGAACACGATCAACACGATGGTCGACCAGCTGAACAGCTTCGCGTCCGAGGTGACTCGCGTTGCCCGCGAGGTCGGCTCGGAAGGAAAGCTCGGCGGCCAGGCGCAGGTCGAAGGTGTCGCCGGCACCTGGGCCGACCTTACCGACAACGTGAACCTGATGGCCGACAACCTGACGGGCCAGGTCCGCAACATCGCCGAGGTGACCTCGGCGGTGGCGTCCGGCGACCTCGGCAAGAAGATCACCGTCGAGGCCAAGGGCGAGATCCTGTCGCTCAAGAACACGATCAACATCATGGTCGACCA
>CBHTSV010000085.1:0-4146 GCA_966095215.1 uncultured Sphingomonas sp.
TGCGCAGCACGTCGTAGGCGGCCTGAACCTGCTTGAACCGCTTCGCCGCTTCCAGGTTGCCAGGGTTGAGGTCCGGATGGTTCTCTTTGACCAGCCGCCGGTGTGCGGCCTTCACCGCCTTGAAGTCGGCATCGCTGTCCAGCTCGAGCGCGTCCAGCGCGCGCATCTCGTCGCGGCTGCGGCTGCCGTCGCCGGGTCCAGCCCATTTCCAGTGCACGGATTAGCGAAATCCTGACTCGCCTTGCTCCTCGTTCGCAGCGCGCCTCGCGGCCTCCTCCGGGCTGAGGCCCGCGAAGTAGTTCCAGTTCTTGTTGTACTCGGCGGCGTGCGCCTCGCAGAAATACCAGCGCTCGCGGCTGTGCGGAGCCTTGGGAGCCGGCCGGTCGCCGATCTCGTTGCAGCCTTCGCGGTCGCACAAGCGCACCTTCGCCGCGTGCCGCCCCTTCTCGCCATAAGAGCGCCAGCGCGGAAAACCCCAATCATCCGATCTCTTCTGCTTAGGCATTCGCTTCCGTTCTAACAAAAAACGCCCCGCTTTTGCGAGCGGGGCGAGTGCCAGAGGGCCTGTAAGCCGGGTTCTGTCCGTCGCGCCTTTCAGCGAGACTGTGCGGCCATTCCTCTAGGGGACGGGTTACCCCGCCCCTCCAGCAACCAACCCGGGCGGCGAGCCGGAACCAGGCCCATGTGCCGCCCCTATTCGGTCTTGCACCCGGTGGGGTTTACCGTGCCGGCCCTGTTGCCAAAGCCGCGGTGCGCTCTTGCCGCACCCTTTCGACCTTGCCCGTCCGAAGGCGGGCGGTGTCCTTTCTGTGGCACTGTCCCTGAAGAGCGTTCGCCTGAGCTAGGCCCTCCGCCGGGCGTTACCCGGCACCGCAGTTCCATGGAGCCCGGACTTTCCTCGTGAGAGCAAGCTCCCCCGCGGCCGCCCGGCCTTCTGGCAACGCCGATATAGGATGTTGCGCTAAAATCGTCATCCCCGCGTAAGCGGCGACCCAGCAGGAGAAAGAACTAGGTTTCCGCTTTCGCGGGAATTGACGAGAGGAAAACTATTGGGGCCTTGGAAGCAACAAGGCGAGCAGCTTCGCCCGGCATTCGCCGTCGATAATCCCGTCGATGAGGTCGGGCCGGAAGCGCCGCTGGAAGGCGATCACGGCCTTCTGCGGATCAGTGACGTCGTAACCAAACCGCTCCAGCGCCAGCAGGAAACCGGCATCCGTCCAGTATGGGTCGATCAGGTCGCGCGTGGGGCTCGGGAGGGCGAGCCTCCGCTTCGCCAGCGCTTCCCAGGGGAACAGCTCGCCCGGATCTTCCTTGCGCGCCGGCGCGACATCGGAATGGCCGACGACATTGCCGCGGCCGATCCCGTGCCGTTCCTTGATGTCGGCGACGAGCGGGATGAGCGACGCGATCTGCTCGTCCGGAAAAGGCCGGTAGCCGAACTCGTGGCCCGGATTGACGATTTCGATTCCGACGCTTGCGCTGTTGATGTCGGTCATGCCCCGCCAGCGCGACTTGCCCGCATGCCAGGCGCGCCTCGATTCATCGACGAGCCGGTAGATCGTCCCGTCCTCGTCGACCAGATAATGCGCGGAGACCTTGGCGTCGGGCGAGGTCAGGCGGTCGAGCGCGCCCTGCGCATCCGGCATGCCGGTATAGTGGAGCACGATCATCGAGACGGGCAGCTCGCGATCGTCGCAATTGGGCGAGGGTCTCTCGATGAAATCCAGGTCCATGCGCGCAATGGCGCACAGCTACGGCTCCCGGGTCAACCCCCGGCAGCCGCTCGCCGGTCAGTTCCTACACGCTTCTCGACGCGCGATCCGTCGCCGACCAGCCGGTAGAGGCCGCGCGCGTTGACATCCGCGCCAAGCTTGCTCGTCTGCCCAATCACCGTCTCGCCTGCGCCGAGCATGAGCCAGCCATCCTCGGCCATGGACGCGGCCAGCCGGTCGAACGCCAGCGTCTTCTTGTCGGAGCTGAGATAGAGCATGACGTTGCGGCAAAGCACGATATCGAAGCCGCCCGGATGCGGCGGCGGCTCGAGCAGATTATGCTCCTGGAATCGCACCGGCTTGCGCACATCCTCGATCGCCCGCCACCCATCGGGGCATTCCTCGAACCATTTGATCGTCTGCTGGATGCCCAGGCCCCTCTGCACCTCGAACTGGCTGTAGATGCCGCGGCGGGCGCGATCGACGCACGAGGTCGAGACATCGGTGCCGAGAATGTCGATCGTCCAGCCCTGCCATTTCTGCGGCTCTTCCACGAACAGCATGGCGAGCGAATAGGCTTCCTGGCCGGTCGAGCAGCCGCACGACCAGATGCGCAGCCGCCTGGACTTTTCGCGCCGCTGCGCAAGCTCGGGCAGCGCAACCCGCTGGAGCAGGTCGAACGGCGCACGATCGCGGAAGAAGTAGGTCTCGTTGTTGAGCAGCGCCTCGACGACTTTCTGTGACAAGCTCGGCTCCTTGCCCATGACCAGGATGGTGATGAGCTCATCGAGCGTGGCGATGCCGCGCTCGCGAAGGATCGCGGCCAGCGCGGTCTCGAGCCGCCAGCGCCGGTTCAGCGTCAGCTGCTGGCCCGTTCTTGCCTCCAGGAGGCCCGCGAGGATCCGGCTCGAGCTATCGCTTATTTGCATGTCGCCTGCTCCTCGGTACGCGAGGCGATCCGGCGCGCGATCTTGTCGGGCGGCAGAACGGCGCAGGCGAGGCCTGCTTCGAGGACAGCGCGCGGCATCCCCCAAACGGCGGAACTCGCCTCGTCCTGGGCGATGATCGAGCCTCCACAGGCGATGATGCGCTGGGCGCCTTCAAGGCCATCCCGGCCCATGCCCGTCAGCACGACCCCCAGGGCACCCTGACCGAATGCGCCGGCGACCGAGGAGAACATCGGATCGACCGACGGCAGGCAGCCGCTCGAGCTCTTGCCGTTCGTCAGCCGGACGGAAGGACAGCGGCCATAGGCATCTACGGTAAGGTGCGCGTCTCCCGGCGCGACGATGATCCGGTCGGGCAGAAGCTCCATTCCGTCACGCGCGACGAGCGCCTCGCGACCGGCCGCAACGCCGAGCTGACGGGCGAACACCGCCATGAAGGGCTCGGGCAAGTGCTGCGTGACGAGTATCGGCACTCCGATCCGCGGAGGAAGCGTGCGAAAGAAAGCGCCGAGGGAGTGGATCCCGCCGGTCGATGACCCGATGGCGACGATTTCGACCGGCTCGGCAGCCATGGCGCGCAGGGGTGCGCGAAAGCCCGGCTGCGCGGATGCCGGAGGCGCGGCGGTGGCATAGCCGAGCGATTTCAGCCGGTTCACCAGGATTTCGGAGAATTTGCCGTTGAATTTGCCGATCCCCGGCTTGGGCAACGTGTCCGCTGCGCCGAGAGCCAGCGCGGCTACCGTCTGCTCCGCGCCTTCCTCGGCGAGCGAGGAAACGATCATCACCTTGGCGCCCTGGGCTGCCTTGATGATTCCGGGAATGGACCTGAGCCCGCCCGCGCCGGGCATTTCGAGATCGAGCACCACGATATCGACGCGCACATGGTGCAGCGCGTCGATCGCATCCTCGGCGGTCCCGGCCACCGCGGCGATCTCGAACGAACCGTCGGCTTCAATGATGCGCGAGAAGACCGCCCGAGCGACGACCGAATCGTCGACGATCATCAGGCGAATCAGCCGTCCGTTGGACCGCGGATCCTGTTGGCGGTCCCGCGTTTTGGCGAGCGCCCGCTCCACGGCCGGCCTCAGGCGACGCCGACGAGCTGCAGCTTGATGTGAAGCGTCTCTCGGTCGAAGGGCTTCATCACATATTCGTCCGCACCCGCCTCGAGAGCGGCGCGGATGTGCGCCATGTCGTTCTCGGTGGTGCAGAAGACGACCTTGGGCTGGTCGTTGTGCCCGCGCTGCCGGAGCAGCTTCAGGAACTCCATCCCGCTCATCACCGGCATGTTCCAGTCGAGCAGGACGACGTCGGGCATCTTGGCCTCGCAGCGGGTCAGGGCTTCCTGCCCGTCGCCGGCCTCCTCGACCGCGAATTCGAGAGTTTCGAGGATGTGCCGCGCGACCTTGCGGATCACCTTCGAATCATCAACGATCAGGCACGTCTTCATACGGGCACTTCCCCATGCAACGCCGTTCGTTTCCCTA
>CBHTSV010000086.1:0-6266 GCA_966095215.1 uncultured Sphingomonas sp.
TCACGCTTGATGAGATCGTAGGTCGTCTTGCTCGAGCAGCGCTTCTCGGGGCTCGCGGGCTGCTCCTGTTCCTCCGTCCGGGCGATCTGCTCGTCGCTGAGCTTGTCCTGGTTGGGATTCCGGTTCGTGGCAAAATAAACGACCAACCCCAGGACCAGGACGACGCCAGCAAGAAGCGCGACGAGAGTCGGATTGATCTTGCGCACGGGCCGCTGAACGCCGCGGCGGGACTCCTGCTCCACTATCGAGATCCTAAAGCTGGTGGCGAGCCCGTCACGGCCCCAACGAAATAATAGCCGTCATAGTCTCCTCTTGCGCTCGCAGGAGAAGCCGGATCGGCCAGCGCAATCCGCGGCTGACCGGAAAGATCGGCTCTGCCCTTGCTCGTGTGAATGCCGCAATCCGGTTCAGGTGGCCTGCCGGCAATCAATGTAGTGCCTGGGCGAATCAAGCAATTCCACGTCGATCCTGACTCACGTCGCATCAGGAGAGATACGATCTGATCCGCAGGGGCCAGGCGCATCGCCATTGGGTCATAGGTCATGCCGTGACAGCGTTGCTTGCAAGCGTGCGCACTTCCGACGAGCACCAAGACTCGATCATATTGCCCCGCATCAGCCGCCCGACGGATGTTCTCAGCCTGCGCGGCCTCATGCCGCCCGGGTTGTGGAATTACCTTCAGGTCGACCGCCTGAGCGCCATCGCGAAAGCCGTTGAAGGCGGTGACATTGATCACCGGTCCCTGCTGTTTCAGCGCATGGAGGCGCTCCAGCAGCGCCAGCATTGCGCGACTCGCCACACCGTCATTGCGCGAGGACCATTCGGGCATGGTCCTTATCAGCGTTTGCCTGAAATTCGCATGTGGACCGCGCCACGCCTTCTGAAGCGCAGCATCCTCCCTTGCCTGCAGCTCCAGCGCGACGAGCACGTGCTCGCCTTTTCGAGACAAGGCGCAGGCCGCGTCGGCTACCATTGCCGGCGACTGCTCAGTCCCATGCTCTTCGCCGAAGACAATGAATCTGACGTCATGCGCTCTCGTGACGTCATGCAGGCCGTGAGGCGAGGAGCAGGGATTTAAGGATGTCGCCCAAGACGTTTCCGCCGACCACAGGGCCGCCGCGAGGGCGACCAGCTTGAGCATCACTCCAGCCTCCCCTCGTGCAGCTTCACGACACGGTCCACCTTCGCGGCGAGGCGGTCGTTGTGCGTCGCGACGAGCGCGGCGCTCCCCTCTCCGCGCACGAGATTCAGGAACTCGCCGAGCACGGCATCGGCGGTATGCTCGTCGAGGTTACCCGTCGGCTCATCCGCGAGGATCAGCGGTGGCCTGTTCGCTAACGCGCGAGCGACGGCCACGCGCTGCTGCTCGCCGCCCGACAGCTTCGATGGGCGATGGTCGAGCCTTTCGGAGAGCCGGAGCGCGCCGAGCAGTTGCTCCGCCCGCGCACGCGCCGCCTTTGGATCGGCATCGCGGACAAGCTGCGGAAGGATCACATTCTCGACAGCGTTGAACTCGGGCAGCAGGTGGTGGAACTGGTAGACGAAGCCGAGCAGATCACGGCGGAGCCGGGTGCGGCCATCGTCGTCGAGCTCGGCGGCTTCCTCGCCGGCCAGCCGGATCGAGCCCTGGAAGCCGCCCTCCAGCAAGCCGACCGCCTGGAGCAAAGTCGATTTGCCCGATCCGGACGGCCCCAGCAGCGCGACGATCTCGCCCGGCGCGACCTCCAAATCGATGCCGCGGAGCACCTCGATGGTGACATGCCCTTGAGTGAAGCTACGCCTGAGGCCTCGAGTGACGAGGACCGGATCACTCATAGCGGAGCACCTGGACCGGATCGGTTCCCGCCGCTTTGTATGCCGGATAGAGCGTCGCGAGAAACGACAGGATCAGCGCCGTCAGGACGATCGCGGTGAACTCGATCGGATCTGTCTTCGCCGGCAGGTCAGTCAGGAAGCGGACCGAGGGATCCCAGAGATTCTGCCCGGTAAGCTTCTGGATCGCGTCAACCACGTCCTGCCGGAAGAAGAGGAAGATCGCCGCGAGGACGATCCCCAGCACGATTCCCAATGAGCCGATCGTCACCCCGACCGTGACGAACACCTTCATCATCCCCCGCCGGCTCGCGCCCATCGTGCGGAGGATGGCAATGTCGCGCGTCTTTGCTCGGACGAGCATGATCAGAGACGAAAGGATGTTGAACACGGCGACCAGGACGATGAGCGAGAGGACCACGAACATGGCGACGCGCTCGACTTCGAGCGCCTCGAAAAGCGCCGAGTTCATCTGCCGCCAATCGACGATGACGCCGCGGCCCTGAACGACCGGTCGAAGCGGCGCCAGTATCTCCTGGACCTTGTCCGGGTCGCTCGTCTGGATTTCGACGTCACCGACCTGGTCGCCCAGCATCAGCAGCTCCTGCGCGTCCTGCATGGGCATGAGGACGTATCTTTCGTCGAGATCGTAGATGCCGACCTCGAAAACCGCCCCGACCTCATAGCTGACGATGCGCGGAACCGTCCCGACGACGGTGGAACGGCCTTCCGGGCTGATCAGGCTGATCTCGCTCCCCGGATAGGCGCCCAGCGTTTGGGCGAGGCGCGAGCCGATCGCGACCATGTTGCTTCCGGGCTTGATGCTCTTCATGTCGCCCGCGATCACCTTGGAAGTGATCGTCGCGTTCGAAAGTATGTCCTGGACTCGCATCCCGCGCACCAGCACGCCTTCGACGCGGCCGTTCGCCGACGCCATGAGCGGCTGCTCGATCAGCGGAAGGGCGGAGGTGACTCCCGGCGTCTTCTTCGCGGCATCGGCAATCTGCTGCCAGTTCGAAAGGCGCCCGTCATAGCCCTGCACGACGGCATGGCCATTGAGGCCGACGATCTTGTCGAACAGCTCGGCGCGGAAGCCGTTCATCACGCTCATGACGATGATCAGCGCAGCGACGCCGAGCGCCACGGCGACCAGGCTGATGCTCGCGACGAGGAAGATGAAGCCCTCGCCCTTGCCCGGAAGCAGGTAGCGGCGGGCGAGCATTCGCTCGGCGCGGTTAAGGATCATTCCGTGAGCCTCGCGATTGCGCTTTCGATGCTCAGCTCCTGCCGTTCGCCGGATGAACGGCGCTTGAGTTCCACGGTGCCCGACGCGATTCCCCGCGGGCCGACGACGACCTGCCAGGGCAGCCCGATCAGGTCCATCGAGCCGAGCTTCACTCCCCCGCGCTCGTCGCGGTCGTCGTAGAGTGTTTCGACCCCGGCCGAATTGAGTTGCGCGTAGATCCGCTCTGCCGCGGCAACGCTCGGCCCGTCGTCGGCCCGCATGGTGACCAGGCCGACGCGCCACGGCGCCACCGGTTCGGGCCAGATGATGCCCGCATCGTCATGGCTCGCCTCGATAATTGCCCCGACGAGCCGCGATACGCCAACGCCGTAGCTGCCCATCATCGGGGCCACCTGACTGCCGTCCCGGCCAGATACTTTGAGACCCATCGGAGCGGAATATTTGTCGCCGAAATAGAAGATATGGCCGACCTCGATCCCGCGGCCGGTGCGACGCTTCCCTTCGGTCACGGTGGCCCAGACGGTTTCGTCGTGGGTTTCGGACGTGGCGGCATAAGTGCCGCTCACCTGGTCGAACAGCGCCTGGAGGCCGCCAGCGTCGTCGTAGCGCAGCTCGTCACGGTGCCAGTCGATCTCCTCGAAGGCCGAATCATAGAAGACTTCGCTTTCGCCGGTCGGCGCGAGGACGATGAACTCGTGGCTGAGGTCGCCCCCGATCGGTCCGGATTCAGCCTTCATCGGCACCGCCTGGATACCCATTCGCTGGAAAGTCCTGAGGTAGGCGAGCATTTGCTTGTAATAACTTTGCCGCGCGCCCGCTTCGTCGACGTCGAAGCTGTAGGCATCCTTCATCAGGAACTCGCGCCCGCGCATCACTCCGAAGCGGGGCCGGACCTCGTCGCGGAACTTCCACTGGATGTGGTAGAGCGTGCGGGGCAGGTCCCGATAGCTCTTCACCTCGTCGCGGAAGAGGATCGTGATCATCTCTTCGTTGGTCGGCCCATAGAGCATCTCGCGATCATGGCGGTCGCGGATCCGAAGCATCTCGGGGCCGTAGGCATCGTACCGCCCACTCTCTCGCCACAGCTCGGCCGATTGAAGGGTCGGCATGAGCATTTCCTGGGCGCCGGCGCGGTCCTGCTCCTCGCGCACGATCTGCTCGATTTTCTTCAGCACCCGGAAGCCGAGAGGCAGCCAGGCGTAGATGCCCGCGGCCGTCTGGCGGACCAGGCCGGCGCGCAGCATCAACTTGTGGCTGACGATCTGGGCGTCCGCGGGACTCTCTTTGAGGACAGGCAGGAAAGCTCGGGACCAGCGCATGGCGGGCGCTCTAGCGGCCCTGCCTCGCGGCTGGCAACAAGCGGCGCGATGTGACTTCCTCGACACAGGCCACGGGCAAAAGCTCCTCTGCGCCGTTTCCGGGGTGACAGCGGCAAAATCCGCGAATAGCGTCCCGACCACCGAATGAGCTGACCCTTGGGTCGTTGTTCGGGGACGCGGCCAGGTGATTGGGGACACGGGCTGCAACGATTCCAAGGGGGCTGACGAGCAATCGTCACGCAGGACGCCCGGATCGCTAGCCGATCCGGGCGTTTGCTTTATCCGGGCCTGAAGAGTCTTTTTAGGGCGCAACACCCAGCGAAAAATGTTACGGGGGCGCCGCCCTCTGGCTATGACCACAGGCGTTCAACGTACAGGAGGCGCCCATGCGTGCACGCATGATAGTCGCGTTGTTCTTGGCCACCGCCATCATCGGCCCAGCATCTGCCCAGCCGGCGGACGACAATGCCCGTGGCGGAGTTCGCACCGAAACCATGAGCAGGCTTTCCGGCGGCAATACTTTGGACCTTGTCTTTAACGTGATTGGATTATTCGGGCTGCTTGGTCTGATAGGCATTCGTGGAGAGCATGCCGACGACAGCTACCATCCAGCTCCGATCGAATGAGAGAGCAACGGCAACGGGAGGAATGAGAATGCGGTTCTCAACCATAGTATTGATTGCCGGGACCATGACCGCCGCTGCGCCGGCGCTTGCCCAGAACAATGCTGCCGAGCCGGCGACGAACGCCGAAGCCACGGCAACGAACGCGACCACTACGAATGAAATGAATGTGGCCACCATGAACGAGATGGCGGCTCCGCCCGCTGAGACCACTGCTCCCGCAGCCCCGGCGCCTGCGCCCGCACCCGCCCCAGCAAAGCGCGGATTCCCGTGGGGCGTGCTCGGCCTGCTAGGCCTGATCGGCCTCTTCGGTCAGCGGAACCGGACTGGCTGATTGCGGGCATAGGGTCGTTCCGCTCGGGCGGCGGCGCCGCTAAGGAGCGACCGGATGAGCAAGCGCGAAAGGAAGCCGTCGACCAAGCTAGTGGAGGGCGGCCGGCGAAGGGAATGGCGTGGCCGGCTGGTCAATGTGCCGGTCGAGCGCGCCTCCACCATTCTGTTCGATACAGCCGAAGAGCTCGATTCCAGCCGGCCTGCGCTCGGCGTCTATCGCTACGGGCTGCAGGGCACCGCGACGCAATGGGCGCTCGCCGAGGCGCTTACCGAGCTTGAACCGGGCGCCGCGGGGACGGCGCTTTATTCCACCGGCCTCGCGGCGATCACGACGGCGCTGATGACGATTCTCTCTCCAGGCGACGAACTGCTGGTCACCGACGCCGTGTACGGCCCCACGCGGCGATTCTGCGACACGATGCTGAAACGGTTCGGGGTACAGACGCGCTACTATGATCCGATGATCGGCGCAGGAATCGCGGATCTCTTCTCCGACAATACGCGCGCGATCCTTCTCGAAAGCCCCGGCTCGCAGACGATGGAAGTGCAGGATGTGCCGGGCATCTGCGCCGCTGCGCGGGAGCGCGGAATCCTCACTCTCCTCGACAATACCTGGGCGACGTCTCTCCTCTTCCCGGCGATCGCCGCCGGTGTGGACATCACGATCATTGCCGCGACCAAATATGTCGGCGGCCATGCGGACGTGATGATCGGGGCAACGACTGCAACCGGGGACCATTACGACCGCATCCAGCGCATGAGCTGGGACCTCGGCCATTCACTCTCACCCGACGATGCCTGGCTCGGCTCACGCGGCATCCGGACCATGGCCGCCCGGCTCAAGCAGCATCAGGAAGGCGCGCTGGCGGTGGCGAGCTGGCTCAAGGAACAGCCGCAGGTCGGAAGGATGCTCCATCCAGCCTGTCCGGATTG
>CBHTSV010000087.1:0-7896 GCA_966095215.1 uncultured Sphingomonas sp.
GACCGGAAGCGACTTGTCGGTCTCGCGCAGGCTCAGCAGCCAGGCCATGGACACGACGAAGAAGGGCTTCAGGAACTCCGAGGGCTGCACCTGGCCGAGGCCGAAATTGATCCAGCGCTTGGCGCCGTTCACCTCCGGCCCAAGGACGGGAACGAAGATCAGCAGGACGAAGAAAAAGGCCGCGCCGGTCAGCGATAGCCGTCGGGCGCGCTCCTTCGGCCTCATCGAAATGCCGATCATCACCGGCACTCCGATCGCGATCCACGCGAGCTGGCGCCAGAAATAGTAAAGCTCGGCAAAGCGCACGCTGCCGCCCGAGTAACGGTGCGACGCCGCGGGCGAAGCGGCGGCGACGGCGATCAGCCCGATGCCGATCAGCACACTGATCAGCAGCAGCAGGACCTTGTCGATCTCCCAGAACCACCGGCCCAGCGCGGACGTATCGGAGCGGCCGTAGCGGTCGGGGTCCATCACCGCGACCTTGTCCCTGATCTTGCCGGAAATCGTGCCGATCATAACGCCCCCACCAGCTCCCGGAATTGGTCGCCCCGATCCTCGAAGTCGCGGAACTGATCGAACGAGGCGCAGGCCGGAGACAGAAGGATCGTGTCTCCGGCCTCTGCATCTTCTGCGGCCTCGCGCACCGCCTGCGCCAGTTCATGACAATTTTTCACGGGGACAAAAGGGCTTAGGAGCCGTTCGAAAAGCGCGGCCGCTTCGCCAATCGTATAGGCGGAGCGCACGTGCCCGAAATAAGGCGCGCATTCGTCGAGATTGTCGGTCTTCGCCTGCCCGCCGAGAATCCAGCGGATGCTGTCGAATGCGGCGAGCGCCGGGGCAGCGGCGGTCGGATTGGTTGCCTTGCTGTCGTTGATGAAGGGAACGCCCATCATACTGCCGACGCCCTCCATGCGATGCGGCAGGCCCGGATATGTCTCCAGGCCTTCCACGATCGCAGCGAACGTCACCCCGAGCTGTCTGCAGGCCGCCGTGGCGCAGGCAATGTTCTGGGCGTTGTGTGGCCCCTGGAGCGTGGCCAGCTTCCTTTGGTCCTCCACGTCGGCGCGGCTGACGGACGCGATCTTGTTCCGCTGCCAGTAGCCCGTCCGTGCGAGGTCCTCGGCAATCGTCCGCGTCTGCTCATCGTCCTCGGCGATGATGGCCTCCCGGCCACTCGTCTGCATCTCGAACAGGCGCGCCTTCGATGCGCCATAGGCGTCGAAGCTGTCGTAGCGGTCGAGATGGTCGGGCGTGACGTTGAGGAGCACGGCGATGTCGCAATCGAGGCTCTGCGTCAGGTCGATCTGGTAGCTCGACAGCTCAAGCACATAGACCCCGCCTTCCGGCAGCGGGTCCTGCGCGAGGATCGGCAGGCCGATATTGCCCCCCATCGCCGTCGGTATGCCTGCGGTCTTGAGGATATGATGGATGAGCGCGGTCGTCGTCGACTTGCCGTTGGTGCCGGTGATTCCGACGAGCTTGTGCGGCGGAAGCTCGGGCCGGGCGCGGGCGAAGAGCTCGATATCTCCGATGATCTCCACGCCTGCCTGACGCGCGCGCTGCGCGATCGGGTGGCGGTTCAGCGGCAGGCCCGGCGTGACAACGATACTGTCGAATTGCCCGAGACCGGCTTCGTCAAGGTTGGCGACCTGGCCTCGTCTCGGCGCCTTTGCCCTCGCCTCCTGCTTCGCATCCCACGCCGTCACATTCGCTCCGCTCGCGAGCAGCGCTTCGGCCGTCGCCAGGCCGGACCGCGCGAGGCCGTACACCGCATAATGTTTGCCGGCGAAGGCGCGCGCCGTGATCACCTCAGCTTCAGCGTGCTTAGGCCCGCGAGCGCGAGCACGAAGCTGATGATCCAAAAGCGGATCACGACCGTCGGCTCGGACCAGCCCAGATGCTCGAAATGGTGGTGGATCGGCGCCATCAGGAAGACGCGCTTGCCGGTCCGCTTATAGACCAGCACCTGGATCACGACCGAGAGCGCCTCGACCACGAACAGGCCGCCGATGATGACGAGCACGAACTCGTGGTGGGTCGCGACGGCGACCGCTCCGAGTGCTCCTCCGAGCGCAAGGCTCCCCGTGTCGCCCATGAAGACGGCCGCCGGCGGAGCGTTGAACCAGAGGAACGCGAGACCCGCGCCGACAATCGCCAGGCACAGGACGGTCAGATCGCCGACTCCGAGAATATGCGGGATGCCGAGATAATTGGCGAAGCGCGCGTTGCCGACGAGGTAGGAGATCAGCAGGAAGGCGAGGCTCGCGATGATCACGGGCATGGTCGCCAGGCCGTCGAGGCCGTCGGTCAGGTTCACCGCGTTGCCGAACGCGACGATCACGAAGGCGCCGAACGCGATGTAGAACCAGCCGAGATTAAGCACCGGCCCCTGCACGAACGGGAGATAGAGGTTGGTCGTTCCGGCGCGGACGATCATCCAGGTGGCGAAACCGGCGATCAGGAATTCGAGCGCCAGACGCGTCTTGCCCGAAAGGCCGGCATGATGTGCCTTCTTCACTTTGTCATAATCGTCGAGCCATCCGATCACCCCGAAGCCGGAGGTCACCAGCAGGCACGCCCAGACGTACGGGTTCGTGATGTCCATCCACAGCAGGACCGACACGATCACCGATACCAGGATCAGCAGCCCGCCCATCGTCGGGGTCCCGCGCTTGGCCATGTGTGACTGCGGGCCCACATCGCGGATCGGCTGGCCCTTCCCCTGCGTCGCCCTCAGCCAGCTGATGAACTTCGGACCAAGCAGGAGTCCGATGAGCAATGCCGTCGCACTCGCCGCACCGGCGCGGAAGCTGATGTAGCGGATGAGGTTGAGGATTCCGGGGAAGCCCAGCTGCTCGGCGACTATGTAGAGCATGGCTGTGCCTTCACCACGCGGTCGACCAGCCTGGCAAGGCCGACGGAGTTCGAGGCTTTGACGAGGACCGCGTCGCCAGGATGGAGCATTCTGAGCAAGGTGTTGGTCGCGTCGTCGACGTCAGTCGCGAGATCGAGCCCGAGCTTGCCCACGACCTGCTCAGCCAGCGGCCGCATCTCGTCTCCGATCAGGATTAGCTCGTCCACGCGCGCGTCGAGAACAGCCGGAGCGAGTCGGGCGTGAAGCTCAGCGCTATGCTCGCCGAGCTCCCTCATGGGTCCCAGAACGGCGATGCGCCGCTGGGCGTCGCGCTCCTCGCCGAGGCTTTTCAGCGTCGCGGCCATCGACGCCGGGTTGGCGTTGTAGCTCTCGTCGATCAGCAGCACCTCGCCGCCCTCAAGCTCGATCAGATGCCGCTCGCCGCGTCCTTTCAAGCCGCCCAGGTCCGCCAGCGCGAGACCGGCGACGGCAACGTCCACATCCACCGCCTCCACCCCCGCGAGGACCGCTAGCGAATTCGATACCCAATGCTCGCCGCGCTGCGAGATGGTGAAAGTCAGCTCCCGCTCGAGCAGGGCCGCGCTGATCAGGCTGCCGCCGCCTTCAGCCGTCACCGCGTGGATTGCGTGCACGTCCGCATCGCCGCCGCCGAAAGTGATGATCCGGTCGGCATGGCGGCGCGCCGCCTTCACGAGCCGGTCGCGATGCGGCGTGTCGTTGGGGACGATCGCGACTCCGTCCGGCTCCAGTCCCTGGAAAATTTCCGCCTTCGCATCGGCGATCGCCTCTTCCGAGCCGAGATTCTCGATATGCGCCGGAGCGATCGCCGTGATGATCGCCACATGCGGGCGGACCTGCCGGGTCAGCGCCGCAATCTCGCCGGCATTGTTCATGCCCATTTCGAAGACCGCGAAGTCGGCATCGCGCGGCATGCGCGCGAGGCTGAGCGGAACGCCGGTGTGGTTGTTATAGCTCTTCACGGAACGATGAGCCTTGCCCGGCCGGTTGCGGTCGAGCGCCGCGTAAAGCGCTTCCTTCGTGCTCGTCTTGCCGACCGAACCGGTCACGCCGAAGATCGTCGCTCGGCTGCGCTCGCGCGAAGCACGGCCGAGCGCCTGGAGCGCGGCGAACGTATCTTCGACCAGCACGTGGGACCCGGCCACCGGCTGCGAAACGATCGCGCCTGCCGCACCGGCAGCGAAGGCGGCGTTGACGAACTTGTGCCCGTCGTGGACCGTTCCAGGCATGGCGACGAACAGGTGCCCCGGCTCGACCTCGCGGCTGTCGAACGTGACGCCCGTCACTTCGAATGGTGCGCTGACGGTTCCACCCGTTGCCGCAGCGATTTCGTCGCTGGTCCAGAGCGCGCTCACGCCGCGCACTCCCGCGCCACGAGCGCATCGTCAAAGGGAAGCACCCGGTCGCCGACAATCTGGCCAGTCTCATGGCCCTTGCCCGCGACGAGCACGATATCTCCTGCCTTCGCGATGCGAATTGCCTCGGCGATGGCTTCGCGGCGGCCGCTTACCTCGGTCGCACCCGATGCGCCGGCCATTATGTCTGAGCGAATTCTTGCCGGATCTTCGCTGCGCGGATTGTCGTCGGTCACGATCACCACGTCTGAGAGCGCAGTCGCCACCCTGCCCATCTCCGGCCGTTTGCCTCGGTCGCGGTCGCCGCCTGCCCCAAACACGGTGATCAGGTGTCCGTCGACATGCGGCCGAAGCGCGGCGATCGCAGCTTCGAGCGCATCGGGCGTGTGGGCATAGTCGATGTAGACGGGAACACCGCCGCGGCTGATCACCGCCCGCTCCAGCCGGCCGCGCACTGGCGCGACGCGCTGCATTGCCGAAAAAGTCGCTGCCCATTCTCCTCCAGTCGCCAGCACGAGGCCTGCGGCGGTCAGAACGTTGGCGGCCTGGTAGGCACCGATGAGTGGAAGGGCGAGGCGATGCGACTTGCCTTCATGCTCCAGGATCAATGTCTGGCCGAGCGCGGTAGGAGTCTGCTCGACCAGGCGAATGGTCTCGCCCTTCCGCCCGACCGTCATGATTTCATGACCAACGTCGCGCGCCCGCCTCATCACCTCGTCGGACTTGGGATCGTCCGTCCAGACGACCACCGGTTTGCCCGACGGAAGCAGGTGCTCGAACAGGCGCATCTTCGCCTCGAAATAATCCTCCATGGTCCCGTGATAATCGAGGTGATCGCGGCTGAAGTTGGTGAAGGCAGCGGCCGCCAGCGGCACGCCTTCGGCGCGGTGCTGGTCGAGGCCGTGGCTCGAAGCTTCGTACGCCACATGCGTCATGCCCATGCGCTTGAGACCCGCCATGTTCGACAGGAAGGTGACGATGTCGGGAGTGGTCAGGCCGGTCTTCACCTGGTCGTCCGAAGTGGTCACTCCCAGCGTCCCGATCGATGCCGAACGGTGGCCGAGCATCCGCCAGATCTGACGTGTCATCTCGACCGTCGAGGTCTTCCCGTTGGTTCCAGTGACCGCGACGACCGTTTCCGGATAGGGCGCGAAGAACTTGCCCGCGAGCTCGGCGAACAGCCGCCGCGGCTCGGAGTCCGCGAGATGCGGCACCCGCTCGACGTTCGCTTCCGGGCGCGCCACTACGGCAACCGCGCCGCGGTCCACCGCTTGGCCGATGAAGTCCTCACCGTTGAACACCGTGCCCTTGAAGGCGCCGAACACGCTGCCGCGCGCGACCTTGCGATGGTCGATGGCAAAGCCGGTCACTTCGGAATCCGAATCCACCTCCGCGAGATCGCGCAACCGCATGTGGAGGTCTTACTCCTTCGTTTCGTGAACGAATGGCAGAACCTGCGACATGTCCGGCTCGCGGTTCTTGTCGGGCCGAATGCCGAGCATCGGCGCGATCCGGCTGATCGTCCGGCTGACCACCGGGGCAACATTCCAGCCGGCGGTGGTGAAGCCGAAGGTTTCCGGCGTCGCTTTGGGTTCATCGAGCATCACGACGATCACATAACGGGGTTCGTCCATCGGGAACACACCCGCGAAGCTGGTGATGTTGATCGTCTGGCTGTAGCGGCCATTGATCAGCTTCTGCGCAGTGCCCGTCTTGCCGCCGACGCGATAGCCGGGCGCGTCGGCTTTCCGGCCGGTGCCCTGCATCACCACGAGCCGCAGCAACGCGCGCATGCGGTAGCTCGTGTCCTCGCTGAAGACGCGCTTCCCTGGCGGAAGCGGGTGGCCCGGCCCGATCTTCAGCAGCGTCGGCGGATGATAGACGCCGCCGTTGTAGAGCGTCGCATAGCCCATCGCGAGCTGAAGCGGCGCGACCGCGATTCCCTGGCCGAATCCTACCGTCATGGTTTCGAACGGACCCCAGCGGGTCCCCGGCGTGAGCGCCCGCCCGCGCTCCTTCAACTCGATCGGCACCGGCCCGGTGAAGCCCATCTTTGTCAGCCACTGCTTCTGGCGCTCGGTGCCGAGCTGATCGGCGATCTGCGCCGTGCCGATGTTGGAACTCTCCTGCATGATCTCCGCGACCGTGCAGATGCGGCCGAACGGATGCGTGTCGTGGACGAGGTGCCCATAGGCAGGAAGCACCTCCGGGCAATTGTACTGCTGGCTGAAGGATTTGATGACTCCGCTGTCCATCGCCATCGCAACGGTGAACGGCTTGAAGGTCGAACCGAGCTCATAGACGCCTTGCGTCGCTCGATTGAACCGCGCTTCGGGCGACGCATTGCCGGGAGCGTTGGGGTTGACCTCCGGAAGCGAGGTCATCGCCAGCACCTCGCCGGTGTGGACGTCCATGATCACGCCCGCCGCGCCGATCGCGGAAAATGTCGTCATCGCATCGTTCAGCTCATGCTCGAGCGCCTGCTGCACGGTGCTCGAGATTGACAGCACGAGCGGCTCCCCGCGCGTTGCCTGGTCGGACAGATATTTGTCGAACGCGCGCTCCATTCCGGCGACGCCGTGTCCGTCGATGTCGGTGTAGCCGATGACGTGGGCCGCAAGGCTCGTCTGCGGGTAAAGCCGATCGGGCTCCTGTTGAATCGCAAGGCCCGGCTCGCCGATGGCGTTGACCGCTTCGACCAGGTTCGGCGAAGCACGCCGCCGCAGGTAGAAGAAGGGCTTACCCGACCGCAGCAGCGCGAAATATTGCTCTTCGCTCCGCTCCGGCATCAGCACAGCGAGCTTCCGGGCAAGCGCTAGCTTGTCGCCGATCACCTTGTTCGGATGAACGGCGATGATCCATGCGTCGATGGTCCGGGCGAGAGGCTCGCCGTCGCGATCGACGATGTCGCCGCGCTCAGGAACAAGCGTCGTAAGACCGATCTTGCGGCCGGCATGATCGCCGAAGGCCGCGAGCCACAGAACGCGCAGAGCGATCAGTGCGATGATGCCGCCATAGACCAGCATGCCGAACATCAGCCGCTGGTGCATGACCGCGAGCATTTGGCGACGCTGGCCGACGAGTCGGAGCCGCTCGGGCCGTGGCGCGACGAGAGCGGGCGTCGGTGCGTTCATCGGCCGGTGGCGTGGTCCTTGGACGGTTTCGCGGAATGCTTCTCCGGCAGCGGAGCGAGCGGATCGACTTTCGCAATGCGCACCGGCTTTGTCATCGGCTGGGCGGCCGCGAGGCCCGGCTTATCCACGGATTTCTTTTGAACCGGCTTTGCCGCCGCCGCCGGCGTTTCCGTGGACTTCCCCTTTGGCAGGGGGCCCGTCGCCTGGGGCAATGTGGCGACGGGCTTTACCGGGACCTCGCGCGTCTCGGTTTTCAGGCTTGCTTGATGAAGCAATTGGCTGGGCGTCGGCGCAGCCGCGCCGGCGTCATCGGTTTGCTCTTCGCCGATCGCGGGTTCGCGCTCAGGCGCGGGCGCGGAGGCGAGCACCACCGGCGCCTGGAAGTCGACCTTGCGCTCGGGCCGGGTGAGCCTGGCGAGCTCAAAGCTGCCGCTGAGGAACTGGTCGGCCGACGGAGCGGACATGGCGAGGACGCTGGCGTTCCACCGTTCGAGCTGGGCGAGCCGCCCCCGCG
>CBHTSV010000088.1:0-2748 GCA_966095215.1 uncultured Sphingomonas sp.
CTTTCAGGCTCGTCGCGCATCGCGGCGATGCGAAAACACTCCTCGCATTCGATCTCGATCCGCCGGCGCGCTCGGGCCTCGCCGGCTTCAGCATTCGCGTCACTCCGCCAGGCAAGCCGCCCTATTATCTCTTCAACCAGCTCCGCTTCGCCCATCCCGACGAACATGCGTCGCTCCCGGGCGAAAAGGCCTGGTCGAGCGCCAATGCGCCGTTCCAGAAGTTCCGATGGGTGCATGTCCCGGGCCAGAGCCACCAGGGCCTCGATCCGGTCTGGGGCGACTATCTTTATGAGGCTACGCCCCGTTATTTCGATGCCGGCGGCCACATGCTGGCGCTCGACCCGGCACTCACGGCGGCCGTGACGATTGAAATGGCGCCGTTCAAAGATGGGTCGCTCAGCCTCGGCTTCACGCGTGGCTTCACACAGTCCCAGGCATTCACGCGCCATTTCGGCAAGGACGCACGAATTCGGCCGCAAGGAGACGAGCTGCTCTACGACACGAATGCGATCTGCGGCACCAACGACAAGGGCGAAAAGTTCACTTACGAACAGCAATATCGCTGGTCCGGCTTTACCGCGCGCAAGCTGATCTTCGGCCTGCTCGACGAGGCGATCGCCGATCCGCAGCTGTCCGTCGACCTGTTCGCCTACGACCTCAATGAGCCGGACTTCATGAGGCGGCTGCTGAAGCTAGGCGAAAACGGACGGGTAAGGATCATTCTCGACAACGCCGACCTCCATCACGATCCCACCGACCTCACCAAGGAGGATCGGTTCGCGGAGGAGTTCGAGAATGTGGCGGGCGCCCCGGCGCTGAAGCGGGGCAAGTTCGGGCGTTATTCCCACGACAAGGTGATCATCCTCAAGCGCAACGGAGACGCAGTGAAGGTGCTCACCGGCTCGACCAATTTCGCAGTCACCGGCTTCTATGTGAACAGCAACCACGTGCTGCTGTTCGATGACGCAGGCGTCGCGGGCCTGTACGCCGACATGTTCCAGAAATCCTGGGACCTGAACGTCGGTGCGGGAGCATTCCGAAAGACTGATTTCTCGAAGGAGGATTTCCACTTCGACAGCGCGGGCTTGCCCAAGATGACCATCAGCTTTTCGCCGCATGACGAGACGAAGGCACGCGGGGTGCTCAAGCGGATCACCGACGCGGTCGCCGCCCAGCAGGGCCAGCCGGCCGGTCTCGGAAACGTCATGTTCGCGGTGATGGAGCTTGGCAGCACAACCGAGAATCCCGTCTATGACTCATTGAACGCGATCCATGCCGATCCAAGCGTGTTCAGCTTCGGGATCTCGGACCATCCGGACGGCATCGCATTCTACAATGTAGGCTCGGCGGAGGGAGTGCTCGTCACCGGCAAGCCGAAGGATCCCATCCTGCCCCCACCTTTCGACCAGGTCCGAGGCGTCGGCGGCGGGCACCAGGTGCACCACAAGTTCGTCGTGTGCGACGTCAACGGAACGGGTGTGGTCTTCTGCGGCTCATCCAACCTCGCGCTCGGCGGCGAGAAGGTGAACGGCGACAATCTTTTGATGATCGAGGACCAGGACGTGGCGATGGTCTTCGGGATCGAGGCACTGGCGCTCATCGATCATTTCAATTTCCTCGGGAAGGTTGCGAGGCCGCAAGCCGGCTCGGCTGCTCCCGCAGCGGCGCCGGCTGGACCGGTCCCGCCGCCACCGCCGCCGGCGGACCTCGCGGCCGCCGCGTAATCGACAGGATGGCACCTAGCGACCGGTGACTGGGCCGCGAAATATTTCGACTCGAACGACCTTCATTCGAAGGATCGCGAGATCTTCGCCGCGCCCTAGGCCGAGGTTAACCGGTAACCGCCGGTTTACCGGTGGATTGACTCGAATGACGCCTTTGCTTTCCTTCAGCCGTAATGGCTGACGAAACTCGGGGGTCGCGTGCGTAAGGTCCTGAAATGCACCGCTGCGGCGGCGGTTTTGAGCTTGCTGGCGGCCTGCCAGACCGGACCTTCCAGCAAGGTGTCGGAAGCGCCAGCTCCTGCATCGGTTTCGCACGAGCTGCCCTACCGCTGGACCCAGGGCAATGCGCCGCAAGCCTACGAGGACATGGTCGCGACCTTCGGCCGGTCAGGGCTCAAGCCCGGCGAATATCTCTGGGCGGCCTCGATGCCGAAGGACGGCGACCCGCACATCGTCATCGATCTGCTGACCCAGATGATCTACGCCTATCGCGGCGACAAGCTGGTCGGCGCCGCGACCATCTCGAGCGCCAAGCGGGGCATGATCACCCCGCTCGGCTTCTGGTCGATCCTCGAGAAGCGGCCTTTCTACCGTTCGAAGAAATACGACAATGCGCCGATGCCCTTCATGCAGCGAATCGACGAATACGGCATCGCCCTGCACGGCGGGGCGAACCCCGGCTATCCGGCAAGCCACGGCTGCGTGCGCCTGCCGATGAAGTTCGCGGAGAAGCTCTACGGCCTCACCAAGGTCGGCTCGAAGGTGGTCATCGAGGGCTAAGAGAACGGGCGAGACGCTCGCCTCGCCCGTCCCGATGGACTCAGCGGCGACCGCGACCGCCGGAGGTCCCCAGCGTCGCTGCAGCAGTCGCATCCTGCTCATTCTCTGCCGGATTTGACGCGACGCCTTCCGCCTGCGTCCTGCCCGTGGGATCGGCCGAGAGCCCAGTCTGGGTCATGCCCGTCTGCAAGGGCTCGGGATTGCCACGCCGCTGATTGCGCCAGCTGTCGAAGTCATGGTGGAA
>CBHTSV010000089.1:0-3289 GCA_966095215.1 uncultured Sphingomonas sp.
CTTCGAGGCCAAATATGCCCGCGACGAGGAGATGCAGTTCCGCATCATCGCCCGGCGCAACCGGCTTCTCGGCCAGTGGGCGGCCCGGCAGATGGGCCTCAGCGAGGTGGAAGCGGAATCCTATGCGAAGGACGTCGTCCGCTCCGACTTCGAGGAAGCGGGCGAGCATGACGTGATCCGCAAGGTGCTCGGCGACCTGACCGCCGCCGGCGTCGATTGCGACGAGGCGAAGATCACGGAGGCGCTGCGCAACAAGGAGATCGAGGCGCGCCGCCAGATCATCGAGGCGACGAACCTCTGATGCCGATGGCCGCAAGCGAGATCGAGCGGCTGATCAGGGACGCGATCCCGGATGCCGAGGTTACGATCCGCGACCTCGCGGGCGACGGTGACCATTATGCCGCACGCGTGGTGAGCCGCAGCTTTGCGGGGTTAAGCCGCATCAGGCAGCACCAGGCGGTCTATGCCGCGCTCGGGGGGCGAGTAGGGGGAGAGCTTCATGCACTGCAGCTCGAGACGGCAGTGCCGACCACGGAGAACCTAAGTGAGTGACGCCCAATCGCGCATCGCCGACATCGTCAAAGGCAATGACGTTGTCCTCTTCATGAAGGGCACTGCCCTCTTCCCGCAGTGCGGCTTTTCGAGCCGCGCCATCGCTATCCTCGACCGGCTCGGGTCGCCGTATGAAACGGTGGACGTGCTGCAGGATCCGGAGATCCGCCAGGGAATCAAGGAATATTCCGACTGGCCGACCATTCCGCAGCTCTATGTGAAGGGCGAGTTCGTCGGCGGTTCGGACATCATGATGGAGATGTTCGAAAGCGGGGAGCTGCAGGAGCTGCTGTCCGCCGACGCCTAAACTAAAAAGGGGCGGCTTTCAGCGGGACCAGAGAACCGCTTCGGCCGCCCCTTTGGTTTGGCGTGGAACCAAGTGGACGCGGATAAGGTAGCAACAGGCGTGCCAAACGGAAGAAATGGCGAATTTTCGCTGTTTCTTCTCAACAATGGGGAAGGATCAGGCGCTCTTGCGTAAAATTTTTCGACACATGCGGCGCGTTCCGGCCGTTGGCACTTTGCCGGCATTCCTTGGTTGGACCTCCCGATGAGCCGCGAAGATCCCCGATTGCCCGGCGGCGCCAAGCTTTTCTGCGACCTGACGCAGAGCTGGTCGGAGGTGGGCGGCGGAGTGCGGACCTATTTGCTGCACAAGCGCCACCATATCCTTCAGTCCACGCCTCACCGGCACCTGATGATCATCCCCGGTCCGCGGGATGAGGTGATCGAACAGGACCGAGCGATCACGGTCACGATCCGCTCGCCGCACGTGCCAGGTAGCCCGCACTACCGGCTCATGCTGCGCAACGGCGCGGTGCGCGAGGCGCTGGCGCGCTTTCGGCCGGACCTGATCGAATGCCAGGACGCCTACAACCTTCCGTGGGCCGCAATCGCGCACCGGCGGCGCTTTCCCGAAACGGCGCTCGTTGCCGCCTACATGACCGACTTTCCAACCGTCTATGTCGAGCGACCCTTTTCCAAGGTGATCACAAGGCCGCCTGCAAGCGTCCTTGGCCGCATCGGCTACCGTTATTGCGGGGCTCTCTATCGACGGTTCGACGCGGTCTTCGCGCTCAGCGAGAACGGCGGCGCGGCGAAGCTGCGCACTTACGGCGTCGATCCGGTGCACATCGTTCCGCTGGGAGTCGAGCTCGGGGAGTTCGGTCCGCAGAAACGCGACCTGCGCCTGCGGCGCAAGCTGGGAGTCGCCGACCACCAGCCGCTGCTGATCTACGTGGGGCGTCTTGACGGGGAGAAGAAGCCGGACGTCGTCGCGAAGGCGTTCGGCGCTTTGCCCGAAGGACTGGGCGCAAGGCTGGCACTCATCGGCGAAGGGCCGCTGAAGGAAGAAATTGCGGCGCTCGGCGACGAGCGGATCATCATGCCCGGCTATGTGAAAAGCCGCGCCGAGCTGGCCCGCTGGCTGGCGAGCGCCGACATCTACGTTTCTGGAATGGCCGACGAGACGTTCGGAGTGTCGATCGTCGAGGCCCAGGCTTCGGGACTCCCGGTCGTGGGAGTGGCGGCCGGCGCGATGCTCGATCGGGTGACCAGCGCGATGGGACGGCTCGGACCCGTCGGAGACAGCGAGGCCATGGCGCGCAACATCCTCGAAGTGTGGGACAGCAACCGGACCATGTTGGCCGAGGAGGCGCGGGCGCAGGCGCTGCAGTTCAGCTGGGACCGGAGCATGGAGACTTTGTTCGGCGAGGTCCATCCGGCGGCGTTCGCGCGTCGCGCGGAGCAGCTGCGATCTTCGGCGCGGGCCGTTCCCGCCTCTTTCGCCAAGGCGTGAGGCTCGGTTAAACCGGGGTTCAGCGGCCGCGGCGGAAGCAGCCGGTTGGGGAAAAGGCGGACAATGAAATCCATTTCGGTTGCAGTGGCTGCGTTGGCGATGGCGCTCGCATCAGGGGCAGCATGGGCGCAGGCCAGTGCGGAAATGGCCGAAGCTCCAACGTGCGATTCGGGGGGCCAGCGATTCGTGTTCAAGAGCGGCGAGCAGCCGCATCTCACCCGGATCACCCTGTGCGGCCCCAAGGACGCGACTTCGACCGACCTGGTGAAGATGTTCGACAGCGCCGTCACCGCACTCTCACGGAACAGCAAGCTGGCACCCGAAAAGCGCTTGGACCTGATTGCCCAGATCAGGGCGAAGGCCGAGGAGTTCCGCCCGGCGGGATCGGCTGCGCCACCCTCGCCGACCCTGGTCGTCGCTCCGGCCATCAATAGTGCTGCGCCGTCGAAGGAGACGGGCCCGATCGAGCGGCCGCCGGAATATGCGTCATTGCCGCCGCTTCCGCCGCCCTTGCCGGTCGGAACGTCGACTGTCGCAGCTTCGACCGGCTCGTCTGCGGTTATGGCGAGCGGTCCAGCGCGGCCGTCGGTTCCGAGGCTCAGCGCGCCTCGCCTCGCGATCGAATGCGTCAATCTGCAGGACCTCGGCGGCGCCGGGGATTGCTCGATGATCGACCGCGAAACGCAGGTGGTGGTGCGCGCCCAGGATGCGGTCCCGGCGCAGACGGCGCTGCGCTTCGTGCGTCGGGGCGACACGCGCGCGGAGGTCGAGCTCGCGCAGCTGTCGCGGGGCAAGTCGATGCAGTTCGCCTTGCCGGGTGAAGTTTGCTCGGGGGTGAGCAGCAGCAGGGTCGAGATCCAGGTCGTGAGGCGAGCCGGAACCAATTCCGCGAGCCAGGTCGTGGATACGGTGGGGCCCTATTTGCTGCACTGCTAGGTC
>CBHTSV010000090.1:0-3947 GCA_966095215.1 uncultured Sphingomonas sp.
GGCTCGCGTTCCTCTAGCCGTACCGACCCTGGCGCTGGCGGAGGCGATCGCGGCCGAGTGGCGGTCGGTCGAGGGAGAGATCGACCCGCGTGCCATGCCGCTGACGGGCCTTGCCAATGCCGCGATCGACCGCGTCGCGCCCGAGCGGCTGGCGTTCGCCGGCGGTCTCGCGCGCTACGCTGAAGCCGATCTCGCCTGCTACCGCGCCGAATGGCCGCCCGAATTGGTTCAGCGGCAGGGGGAGGGATGGGATTCGCTGCTCGCCTGGGCGCGGCGGCGCTACGACGTCGATTTCTGCACGACATCCGGCCTCATGCATGTGCCGCAGCCGCAGGCGACGATCGAGCAACTTGCGCACGCAGTGAGCGCGCTCGATCCATTCCGTCTCGCGGGGCTGTCGCCGCTGGTGACGATCGGCGGATCGCTGGTAGCGGCGCTGGCGGTGCTGGAGAAAGCGATCACGCCTGACGAGGCGTGGGGCGCCGTCAGCATCGACGACCGCTGGCAGCTCGAGCAATGGGGCTCCGACACCGAGGCGGAAACCGCGCTGGAGAACCGGCGCTGCGATTTCTTCGTGGCTGCGCGTTTTTTCGAGCTGCTGGACCATTAGGCTGTCGTCATTGCGAGGAGCCGAAGGCGACGCGGCAATCCAGACAGGATTGCTTCGCTTCGCTCGCAATGACGAAGGCTAATGCTGCGGGCCGATCAGCTCGCGGACGAAGGCGACTAGCCCGACCTGGCGGGAGCGTTTCAGTCGCTCGGCGGCGACGATCGTCCGCACCTTGCCGAGGCACTTATCCATATCGGCGTTGACCAGGACATAATCATATTCGGCCCAGTGGCCGATCTCGCCGGCAGCGCGCTGCATGCGATCGGTGACTACTCCGTCAGTATCTGTGCCCCGTTCGCGAAGCCGCCGCTCCAGCTCCGCCATGGAGGGCGGCAGGATGAATATCCGGACCAGGTCCTCGCCCATCGCCGAGTGCAGCTGCTGAGTCCCCTGCCAGTCGATGTCGAAGAGGATGTCGCGGCCTTCGCGAAGGGCGTCCTTCACCGGGGCCTTGGGCGTTCCGTAACGATAGCCGAACACCGGCGCCCATTCGACGAACTCGCCGACCTCGATCAGCCGGTCGAACTCGGCGTCGTCGACGAAATGATAATCGACGCCCTCGATCTCGCCCGGGCGTATCGGCCGCGTGGTCACCGAAACCGACATGGTCACGTCGGGATCCGACCCCAGCAGCATTCGCGCGATGGTCGTTTTTCCCGCCCCTGACGGCGAGGAAAGGACGACCAGAAGGCCGCGGCGGCGGCGGGTCGGGGGATCGTCGCTATGGTCCATGGCCGTTCTTGCTTCGGGTGAGCCGTGGCCGTCAAGCGATGGAATGGTGCAGCGCACAAAAATTCTCTTGAAATGCTGCGGCGCACCTTATATTGTGAACTGCAACAAATTCCGAAAGGGAAGCTCGATGGCAGACGAAGTGAAGACCGAGGCTGAAGCCGCTGCGGAAGCTCCGGTCAAGGTGACCGAGGCGGTCGCCGAGACTGCCGGGAAGATCGTCGAGGAGAGCGCCAAGACTGCGAAGCGCGAGCGTGCCGCCGTGGCTCGCAAGACCGCTCGCAAGGCGTCTGCTCCGAAGGCCGCTGCCAGTCGCAGCAAGCCTGCCAAGCGTAAGACCCGCACCGCCGCGCGGAAGACCGTCGCGGCACAGGAAAGGATTGAGACCGTGACCAACAACTTCTTCAGCGGCTTCGACGCCGCCCCCGCGTTCGCCCCGTTCCAGTCGCTCTTCGCCGAGGCGAATGAGCGCAGCCAGGAGCTCGTCAAGAAGAGCCAGAGGGTCGCCGAGGAGCTCGCCGATCTCGCCCGCGCCAATGTCGAGGCGATCGTCGAGGCCGGCCGCGTTGCCAGCGAGGGCGCCCGCTCGATCGGCCAGGACGTCGTCGCCAAGCAGCGCGACAGCGTCGAGCAGGCCGCCGACGCGATCCGCTCGCTCGCCGAGGCGAAGTCGCCGACCGAATATCTGCAGCTGCAGAGCGAGTTCGCCCGCGCTTCGTTCGACCGCGCGGTCGCCGAGAGCTCGAAGCTGACCGAGTCGCTGGTGAAGCTCGCCGGTGAGGCGTTCCAGCCGCTCTCGAACCGCGCCACGGCGAATGCCGAGCGCTTCAACACTCTCGTTGCCTGACCCTCTCCCCTCCTAAAAGTCAGGTAACGGCGTCTGGCGGTCGCCCCTCAAAAGGGCGGCCGCCATTTTTTTACGCTTGAGCGATTACAAGCTGCTTGCGGCACTTTTCGAGCTTGCCATATTTTATAGAGCAATGATCACGCGTTGGAGAATGATGGCCGCCGATCCTGGCGGCGACGATGGCCTCGATGAAATCGAGACCGGCGTCGCAACGCGCACACGGCCCAAGACCAAGAAGCCCTCCAACTACAAAGTCCTGATGCTGAACGACGATTACACTCCCATGGAGTTCGTCGTCCTGGTGCTGCAGCGCTTCTTCACCATGGGAATCGAGGATGCGACGCGGGTGATGCTGCAGGTTCACCAGCAGGGCGTCGCAGTGTGCGGCGTGTTCACCTACGAGGTCGCCGAGACCAAGGTCACTCAGTTGATCGACTTCGCCCGGGAGAACCAGCACCCGCTGCAGTGCACGCTGGAGAAGGCTTAATCCCGTCATTGCGAGAGTAGCGAAGCAATCCAGCGTTGCTCTGGATTGCCGCGTCGCCTGCGGCTCCTCGCAATGACGAATGTTTGCGTGATTTGCCTGCACCGCTAAAGCCCACCCGTGGACAGCATCTGGATCAAGGGCGGGAGCAAGCTGAAGGGCGAGATCCCGATCAGCGGAGCGAAGAATGCGGCGCTGACGCTGATGCCCTGCGCGCTCCTCACCGAGGAGAAGCTGACACTCACCAACCTGCCGCGGCTCGCTGACGTCGATACGTTCAGCCATTTGCTGAACCAGCTCGGCGTTTCGACGCATGTCGCGGGCGTCAAGAAGGGCCAGATCGGCCGCCGCATGACGCTGCAGGCGGACGAGGTCGTCTCGACCGTCGCTCCCTACGACATGGTGCGGAAGATGCGCGCCTCGGTGCTGGTGCTCGGGCCGATGCTGGCGCGCGCGGGAGAGGCGACCGTGTCGCTGCCCGGCGGCTGCGCCATCGGCGACCGGCCGATCGACCTGCATCTGAAGGCGCTCGAATGCATGGGCGCCGAGATCGAGCTCGCCAGCGGCTATGTGAAGGCGAGTGCGCCCAAGGGACGGCTGCCTGGCGGCGATTTCAGCTTCCCGGTCGTCTCGGTCGGCGCGACCGAGAATGCCGTCATGGCGGCGGTGCTGGCGAAGGGCAAAACGCAGCTGTTCAACGCCGCCCGCGAGCCGGAGATTGTTGATCTCTGCAACCTGCTGGTCGCGATGGGCGCGAAGATCAGGGGGATCGGCTCGTCGCACCTCATCATCGATGGCGTCGAGGGACTGCACGGCACCGAATATGAGGTGATGCCCGACCGGATCGAGGCGGGGAGCTATGCCTGCGCGGCGGGAATCACGGGCGGCTCGCTCGACCTGGTGGGCGCCCGGCCGGAGGACATGAAGGCGACCCTCAACGCGCTCGCTCAGGCGGGGTTGATGATCGAGTTCCACAATCGCGGGATCAAGGTCAGCGCCAATGGAGGCTTAAGGCCGCTCGCGCTCTCGACCGCGCCCTTCCCCGGCTTCGCGACCGACATGCAGGCGCAGTTCATGGCGATGCTGGCGATGGCCGAGGGCGACAGCTTCCTCGAGGAGACCATCTTCGAGAACCGCTACATGCACGTCCCCGAGCTTCGGCGGATGGGCGCCGACGTCGACATCCACGGCCGCTCGGCCATCGTTCGCGGCGTGGAGAAGCTGACCGGCGCGAGCGTCATGGCGACCGACCTCCGTGCCTCGATGAGCCTGGTGCT
>CBHTSV010000091.1:0-4052 GCA_966095215.1 uncultured Sphingomonas sp.
TCTCAACTTCGGTCGTCCGACAGCCAAACGCCTGACCTTCCAGGTCATCGGCCTCGACGCCCGCACCTTCGTCCAGTCGCTCGGTTTCAAGGAGCTGGACGCGACCGGAACGTTCGACGGAGTCCTGCCGATGATCTTCGACGAGGCCGGCGGTCGGATCGTCGGCGGGCGGCTCGACAGCCGGCCGGGCGGCGGGTCGCTCGCCTACAACGGGGTCGTCAACAAGGCGGACCTGGGAATGATGGGCAATATCGCCTTTAATGCCCTGAGGGACCTGCGCTTCAAGTCGATGATCATCCGTCTCGACGGCGATCTTGCCGGCGAATTCGTCACCCGGTCGACGATCGAAGGAGTCGGCCTCGGCCAGACGAGCACGCAAAAGATCATCCGCAGCCTGCTGAGCAAGATTCCGCTGAAGCTCAACCTGACGATTCGCGGTCCGTTCCGCGCGCTCATCGCCACCGCCAAATCGTTCAACGACCCGCGGCAGGTGATCAAGGACGTGCTCCCCCGGCCGCTCGACGAGGTTCCTGGAATCACGACTGAGGTGCGCCGGATCGAGGAAGAGAAGCAGCAAACCCAGACGCCCGTGAACGAACAGATGAACGTTTCCCCGCCACCCACTACGAAGTGAGACTAGCCATGACGAAGCTCAGGATAGGACGACCGGGACTGCTCGCCGCGGCGCTGCTGACGACGCCGCTGTCGAGCTGCATTTCCCTGAAGGCTCCGGAGAAGCCCATCGAGATCAACCTCAACGTCACGATCCGCCAGGAGGTGCTGGTGCGGCTGCAGCGCGACGTCGAGCAGCTGATCAACCAGAACCCGCAGGCCTTCCCGCCGAAGAAGCCATGAGGCGGCCCTTCTTGATTGGCGCGATGCTGGGGTTTGGCGTCTCGGCGGCGGTCGCGCAGACACCGGCTGTCAATGTCGCCCGGGCGTCGGGAATCGTGGGCGAGCGTTACGACGGCTACATGGGCTTTGCCGGGACGCCCTCGGCTGCGGTGCGAAGCCAGGTCTCGACGATCAATATCCGTCGTCGCGCGCTCTACAGCAATCTCGCCGCCAGCCGCGGCGTCAGCCCGCAGGAGGTCGGAATCACCGCGGGCTGCCAGCTCCTCGCCCGCGTCTCCGTCGGTGAGGCTTATCTGCTTGGTGATGGCCGGTGGCGCAGGCGAGCGGCGGGCCAGCCCGCCCCTGTTCCGGATTACTGCCGCTGAACCTCGAAGGAGGAGCGATAGTCTGGCTTCATCAGCTGAATGAGGCGGCCGCTGACGAGAAGGGCGATATCGTAAGGTCCCTCCGCATAAGGACCCGCAATATAAGGCGGGGCGATCACGTGAATTTCGTCGAATCGGCCATCGCGTCTGGAATCCACGGGAATGATCGCGAGGTCCGAAAATTTCGGGCAGGAGTCGAACTCGCCGACTCCGCCGTTGAGCTTGCCGTCGCCGCCGCGCCTTTTTCTACGCTCTAGGTCCAACGCCCGGCAGTAGGGGTCGCGCAGGACGCGACCGTAACTGGAAGCGGAAGTGAAGAGCGCGGCGAAGCCGATCTCCTTGCCGAGCTTGCGGTCCCACAGAAGACCGGTCGTGCGTCCATTCCCGTGCGCGCCTCCGGTGAACGCCCAGTAGATCCGGCTGAGGCTGAGGAGACGCGGAGATTGCCCGCTCGTCGTGATCTTCGTCGAACTCTCCCAACCCACTCCCGGACGAAATTCGGACTCCATCTTTCCGCCTTCGATGGTGTCGGCCTTCTGCTTCGCCAGTTCGACGCGGAAGCGCTTCACCAGCGCCGGCACCGCGGCGGCTTCAGCAGACCAGGAGAAATCGACATGCCCGTATTTGGACTCGTGAGCATATTTGAATGGCCGCGCCTGCGCCGATCCGGCGCTCAAAAGCATTAGTCCGACCAGGCCGATCGTCCCCCATCTCATACCTCGGCAGATACAAGCGCCTGCCGCGGTTGACTATCTCCGGCCCCCTTCATAAAGGGTCCGCGCCTTGGCGGTGTCGCTTTCCGCCATGTTCCTCGTCCCTGGCTGGCCCTGACTTCCGATAGGGGCGACGCACAGGGGAGACGCATGGCTGAAGACGAGACTGGCGAGGTTCCGAAGCTTCCACCAGACGCGCGGCTCGAATCGCTCGATGAGCGGCTCGACCGCTTGCAGCAGGCGGAGGCGAAGCGGACGGCCAAGCGCCAGCCCGATCCGAGTGTCCGGGCAGGGCAGCTGGTTCTGAGTCAGCTCGTCGGCGGCCCGCTAGGGGGCGGCATTGTCGGCTGGTTGCTCGACCGGTGGCTGGGCACGAAGCCGTGGTTGATGGTGGTGATGATATTCCTCGGCTTCGCGGTCGGGATCTGGAACGTCATTCGGATTTCAAACAATGCTTCGGGCAAGGCCCCGGGCGAACCGGAATAAGGGAAGAAAGTGGCGGCCGAAGGCAAAATCGACCCGATGCACCAGTTCGTGATCGAGCCGATCGCGGGGTCGTTCCAGAACGGCAGTCCGTTCGTCTTCACCAACAGCGCGCTTTGGACGCTGGTCGTTCTGGCCACGATCTGGCTGTTCATGTTCGGCGGAATGAAGCGCGAGCTGATCCCCGGCCGGTGGCAGGTCGCGGTCGAGGGCCTGATCGGCTTCGTCGACGACATGGTCAATGTGAGCATCGGTCCGGAGGGCAAGAAGTATTTGCCCTGGGTGTTCACCGCCTTCGTCTTCCTGCTGTTCGCGAACCTGATGGGCAACATGCCCTTCGGCGTCGTCGCCGCGGCGCACCCCTTCACCGTCACCAGCCAGTTCACCTTCACCGGCGTCATGTCGCTGATCACGTTCGCGATCGTGCTCGGCGTCGGCTTCTGGAAGCACGGCTTGCACTTCTTCTCGCTGTTCGTCCCGAAGGACGCGCCGCTGATCTTCAAGTTCGCCATCGCGCCGATCGAGTTCATGAGCTTTCTCGTTCGGCCGTTCAGCCTTGGCCTTCGGCCGTTCATAGCGATGTTCGCCGGCCACGTGCTTCTCGACGTATTCGGCAATTTCGTTGTCCAGGCGCTCAACAGTCAGAGCGCGGGCGGCATCGGAATTTCGATCCTGTGCTTCCTGTTCATCATGTTCGTGAGCATGATCGAGCTGCTCGTCGCGGCGATCCAGGCTTACGTGTTCGCAATCCTCACCTCGCTGTACATCAGCGAAGCTGTAAACCTTCACTAACCCACGGATTTTTCAAAGGAGTTCAATCATGGATGTCGCTTCTGCGAAGCTTATTGGCGCCGGTCTTGCGGCGATTGGTGTCGGCGCCGCTGCAGCGGGCGTCGGCTACGTTTTCGGTTCGTTCCTGCAGAGCGCCATTCGCAACCCTGCAGCGTCTGACGGCCAGCAGGGCCGCCTGTACATCGGCTTCGCCGCCGCCGAGCTTCTCGGCCTGATGGCGTTCGTCGTTGCGATGCTCATCCTGTTCGCTTTCTAAGCCGGACGAGCGACGGGTATTAACCGGGAGTCCGCATGCCTCAGCTTTCGCAGCTTTCCGAAGTCTATCTGTCACAGTTCCTGTGGCTGGCGATTGCGCTCGGCTTCATCTTCTTCGTGATCGCACGGGGAATGGTGCCGAAGATCCAGGCGACGGTGGATGCGCGCGAGCAGCGCATCGCGGGCGATCTGGAAGCTGCACAGAAGGCGCGGGCGGCTGCGGACGAGACCGAAGCCGCCTGGCGCGAGCGGATGGACGCCGTTCGGGCCGAAGCAGCCCGGATCGCCCAGGATGCCAAGGCAGAGAGCGGGCGCGATACGGAAGCGATGGTCAAGGCGGCCGCCGACAAGTTCAACCTCAAGGTAGAAGCCGCGCAGGGCAAGATCCGCGACGCGGTCGCCGCCGCGCGCGCCGATATCGTGGGCGTCGCGGCTGAGGCTACGCAGTAAATGGTCCAGCGGCTCACGGGCATCAAAGTGGACCGAAAAGAAATCGCCGATGCAGTGAAGGCGGAACTGAATGTCTAACCTTGCCCTCATCGCGACGGTCGCTCAGCCGGCCGAGGCCGAGCACGAGCCGACGGCCCTG
>CBHTSV010000092.1:0-7584 GCA_966095215.1 uncultured Sphingomonas sp.
GTCGATCAGCGTATCAGTCTTGTAATCGGCGACATCCTGAGGGTGATCCGAGCCGGCGAAGCCGCGCTGGTCGGGCATGATCAAGCGGAACCGATCCTGCAGCCGGGGGATCAGCTCGCGCCAGGTGCGGTGCGACTCCGGGAAGCCGTGGAGCAGGATGACGTGTGGCGCCTGCGGATCGCCCGCAAGCGCGACATTGAGCGTCACTCCGGTCCTCAGCGGGACACGCCGGAACTCCATCACGGATAGCTGACCGTCGTCGGCTTCTCCGGGAGCGGGATGAACTCCTGATCGTCGCCCGGGATCAGAGGAAAGCGCATGGCCTTCCAGTCGTCCTTGGCCTGGTTGATCCGGTCTCGCGACGAGGAGACGAAGTTCCAGAAGACATGGCGCGGTGTCGTGAACGCCTGGCCGCCCATCAGCATCGCCCGGGCATAGCTCTCGCTCGACAGTCGCGCCGCAGGGCCCGGACGCAGCACATAGAGCGTGAAGGGGTCAATCGGCTGGCCGTCCAGCTCGGCCTCGCCGCCGACCAGCATCACCGCGCGTTCATCGGCATCCGCCTCGATCGGGATCGAGCCGCCTCTGAGCTCGATGTCCGCGTAGATGGTCGGCGAATGCTGGGGCGTCGCCGCCGTCTGACCCCATAAGGTCCCCATCAGCACCCGTGCCGAAGCGCCCTTCTCCTCGACCAGTGGCAGTCCGTTCGCCGACACATGGTCGAACGCCGGCTCTGCCTCCTCCCGGCCATCGGGAAGCGCCAGCCATGTTTGCATGCCGTAAAGGCTCGGGCCCTCGTCGCGGATGTCCCTCGGCGAACGCTCCGAATGGACGATCCCGCGCCCCGCAGTCATCAGGTTGATCGCGCCCGGCTCGATGACCTGATGCGAGCCGATGCTGTCGCGATGCTCGATCGACCCTTCGAAAAGGTAAGTGACCGTCGCGAGGTTGATGTGCGGGTGCGGGCGCACGTCCATGCCCTGTCCGGCCGGAAGTCGCGCTGGTCCGAACTCGTCGACGAAGATGAAGGGCCCAACCATCGTCCGCTGGCGGCTCGGCAGCGTCCGGTTGACCTTGAACGCGCCGAGGTCATGCGTGACCGGTGCAATGGTCTGGAGGACGGGGCTTTCGATCGTGGCCATCATTGCTCTCCCGGTGCGCTCGCGCGGATCGATAGTGCGTGGACTCGGCTCTCCATGAGAACGCCGAGCGCCGAATAGACCATTCGCTGCCGTTCGACACGGCTCTTGCCCGCGAATTGCGCACTTTCGATCGTGAGGGTGAAGTGGCTCTCGACGGCCGGATTGTAGCCGCCGTGCCCGCGATGCTGCTCGCTGTCGTCGACCAGCTCTACGCGGGTGGGCGAAAGCGCCGAGTTGAGCCGCTTCAGCATTTCGGTTGCGACCGGGCCGGTTTCTTGGGTGTTCATTGCTCCTATATAGTGGGGTTCGATGGCAACGAAGCAATCCAGGATGCACGGTCGGGTCGAAGGGGCGAGGGCGCATTGCGCCGTTCCCGGATGCAGCGCGCCCGGCGAATATAAGGCGCCGATGCAGGCTGCCAATTTCGACGGGCCCGGGACCTGGCGCTTCCTCTGCCTGGATCATGTTCGCGAACACAACGCGAAGTACAATTATTTCGAGGGCATGAGTCCGGAGGAGATCCAGGAGGCCCAAGGCCCGCTGGCCGGCTGGGAGCGGCCGAGCCGCAAGTTCGCTGCGAACGGCGCCGACCCGCCGCCAGCCTGGAGCGACTTCGCCGATCCGCTGGACGCCATCTCGACGCGATTCCGACGCTTCCGCGACCGCAAGCCGTCGCGCTTCACCAAAGGCGAGCAGCGGGCGCTTGCCGTGCTCGGTCTTGACGAGGAGGCCGACCGCCATTCCGTGCGCCAGCGCTATTCGACGCTGGTGAGGCGGTACCATCCGGACAAGAATGGCGGCGACCGCTCCCATGAGGGCCGCCTTGCCGAGGTGATCGAAGCCTATCAGCTGCTGCGGAAGGCCGCGGCATTTGCCTAATCGCGATCCGGCGCGCCCAACGGAAACAGTGGTCGGTAAGGGCGAGCTTCTTCGACGCACCGCGCAACCGCCGGATGAGCGAGCAGGTTGGCGCGATAGGCCTTCAGCTGCGGCCGCGAATCCCCGATCGGTTCGACCCACTCGGCGTAGAAGAGTGACGGGGCCGCGGCGCAATCAGCGAGCGTGAACACGTCTCCCACGGCCCATGGGTCGCCAAGCTGGCCTTCGATCCAGTCGTAGGCGATGTTGAGGTCCTTCCGCGCTTGCTCGGCGCCGTACGGGTCCTTGCTCCCCTCAGGCCGAAGCGCCTCGGCCACGATCCTCTGCATGTTGTTCATGACGTAAAGGTCGAAAAAGCGGTCGAGGAAGCGGACGCGCTGCTCCATCTCGCCGGCCGGGATCCAGTCGTTCGGCCCGCGATAATGGGCATAGAGATAGTCGATGATCGGAGTCGTCTCGATCAGCGGCTCGCCGTCGTCGAGCAGGATCGGGAATTTGCCGAACGGCCAATGCCGCAACAGCTCCTCGAAATTCTCCGGATGCTCCTGGTCAAGGATCCGGTATTCGAACTCGGTGCCGTCAGCGTAGAGCGCGATCAGTACTTTCCAGCAATATGACGCGAACGGGTGCGCGAAAAGCTGCAGGCTCACGCGTCCTCCCGCGCCCATTTCTCGCGCCGCTCGAGCTCCGCTTCGCTCGGTGGCTTCGTCTCGAAGGTGCCGGTCGGGACCTCTCCAGCTGGTTCGTAAGTGGCGAGCACCACTCCCGTGGTCGAGACGAAATGCTCGACGAGCTTCAGGGCGCCCGGCTCCTCGGTTCCGTCGAAGATGCGCTTGCCGCGCCCGAGCAGCACGGGGAAGGTCATCAGCGCCAGCCGGTCGATCAGCCCGGCGGCGAGCAGCGGCACGTAAAGCGTGCTGCTGCCCTGGATCAGCAGGTCGCGGCCATCGCCTCGCTTCAGCTCGGCGACCGCACTCGCGGTGTCGCCCGACAGCTTTTGACTATTCTCCCATTCCAGCGGCTCATTGGAATGCGTGAGCACGTACTTGTTGATGCGCTGGAATTTTTCCCCGATCGGATTGTCCCGGTTGTACGGCCAGTAAGCGGCGAAGATGTCGTAGGTCCGCTTTCCGAGCAGCAGGTCGTACTCGGCGTCGATAATCTTGCCGAACGGCTCGCTCATGTCCTCGGCCCAGTAGGGGAAGGTCCAGCCGCCGAACTTGAAACCGCCGGAGGGGTCCTCGTTGGGCCCGCCGGGCGCCTGCATGACGCCATCCAGCGAGACGAAAATCGCGCCGGTAAGCTTACGCATTGATCGTCTCACCGCTGAGCGCTGCTTCGATTTTCGCGACGTCGATCTTCTGCATCGTCAGCATCGCTTCGAACGCGCGCTTGGCGGCAGCCCTGTCGGGATTGTCCATCGCCTCGAGCAGGATGCGCGGGGTGATCTGCCAGGAGAAACCCCATTTGTCCTTGCACCAGCCGCAGGCGCTTTCCTGGCCGCCGTTGTTCACGATGGCGTTCCAGTAGCGGTCGGTCTCTTCCTGGTTATTGGTGACGACCATAAAGCTGACCGCTTCATTGGGCTTGAAATTGGGCCCGCCGTTCAGGCCAACGAAGTCCTGGCCGAGCACGGTGAAATCTACCGTGATTTCATAGCCCTCTTCCCCTCCGGGAGAGTCGGCAGGTGCCTGATGTGCTGTGCCGACGCGGCTGTCGGGGAACGTGGCGGCATAAAACTCCGCCGCGTTACGCGCTTCGCCTTTGTCGAACCAGAGGCAGGTGATCATCTTATTGGCCATGACAAACTCCTTGGCTGGTCAGATTCTGCGCCAGCGCAGGACCAGGACATTGCCCGGCCCATGCACCGCCGCGAACAACAGTCCGGCGACGAAGACGAAGTGATCGACGAAAAAGCCGAACTCGATGAAATTACCGGCCCAGCGATCAGGGCCGTGGAACGAAAAAGCCAGGAACAGCACATAGGCGATGCTGACGATCGCCGCTTCCGAGAAGAACAGCCCCGTCAAGAAAGCGAGCGCCAGCCCGACTTCAAAGAAGGCCGCGATCCACGCCAGCAGGAGCGGGAAGGGGAAGCCCGCTCCTGCGATCTCGGCGGCGGTTGCGTCCATGCCGACGAACACGAGCTTGAACGCCGCAGCCTGGGCGAACACCCATGCGAAGATCAGCCTTGCGATCAGAATCGCCGCGGTGCCTGCGCCTCGCATGCTACGCCTTGCCGACGAGTGCGAACTCGGCGCCCTGCGGGTCGAAGCCGATGACGATGTGGTCGCCTCCGGGGACCTCCATCGGCCCCACCGCGATCTTGCCGCCCTTAGCTTCGGCCGTTTCCTTGGCCTTCGAAATCGAAGGCACACGGAAATAATAGCGCCAGTGCGGCTGCTGGCCCGGCATCAGGCCGCTAATCGCTCCGAGCGTCAGGCCATGGTGCTCGATGAAGCGATATTCGCCCATCTCACCCATCGGCATGAAATTGTCGCTCGTCCAGCCGAACTGGTCGCCATAGAATCGGCGGGCGGCGACAGGGTCGCTGCTGTTAAGTTCGTTCCATCCGCAGCGGCCGACCTTGTCGGGTGAGAAGACCGTGCTCGGCTCGTTCTCGCGGCCCTCGGGCGGGATCGGCTTCATGACGTAAAAGGGTGCGCCCCGCGGGTCGGCGACCATCGCGATGCGCCCGACATTCGGAATGTCTGTCGACGGCATCAGCGCCTTGCCGCCGGCCTGCTCGATCGAGCTTACCGACTGGTCGACGTCATTGACGTAGATGTAGCCGAGCCAGGTCGGGCGAGCGCCATGCTGCTGCATGTCTGCCGTCAGCGGAAGCACTCCACCCGCGAAGCCGCCATCGGAGGTGCCGATCATGCGGTAGCCGTTATACTCCGCCGCGCCTTCGCTGATGTTCCAGCCGACAACCGCATCGTAGAAGGCCTTGGAGCCCTCCGGATCGGGTGTCATCAGTTCGTACCAGATGAAATCGCCGGTCGGGTTTGGGCCGGTCCTTGCCTCTGTCGCGGGCGCAGAAGCCTCTCGAACGTCACTCATCGTTCGATCTCCTTGTTCCTGAGCTGAACCGCGTCGGTCAGGCGGTGACGGGCGCTCCGGTGTGGATGGCGGGCTGTTCGGCCGTGTCGACGATCTTCTCGAAGCCGCCCCAGAACATCCGTTGTCCTGCGAACGGCATCTCGCCCTGAGGCTTCAGGCTCTCGTCCGCCATGATCTTCGCCCATGCGTCGTCGCGGCTCTGCTTGTCCGGCCATTCGATGAAGGAGAAGACGACGGTCTCCCCATCCTCGGCCTTTACGGCGCGGTAGAAGTCCGTGACCTTGCCGTGGGGCACGTCGTCCGCGATCGCTTCGATGACGCGCGTCGCTCCGTGCTGTCGAAACACCTTCGCCATCTTCGATGCGAGCTGCTGATAGGCGTCGCGCTTCCCCTCGGGGACTGGGACGACGAAACCGTCGGTGTAGCTGCCGCCGGCAGAGCCCTCCTCGACGATCGCGTCGAAACCGCCGACGATCATGCGCTTGCCGTCGAAGGGCATGTTCTTGCCCATTTCCTCCATGCGCGGGTCGCTCATGAACTTCTCGTTCGCGGCGTCTCGCTCCTTCCTGTTCGGATATTCGAAAAAGGCCAGGACGACTTTCTCGTCCGGCTTGGCGTCGACAGCCTTGCGGAAGTCGGTGACCTTGCCCTCGGGGACGTCGCTGTCCCAAGCCTCGACGTGCCGGCGGATCCCGAACTCCGGGCTGAGCGACGCGAATTCGCTCGCATGCTTGCGATAGGCGTCCTTGTTCGCCTCGGGCACGGGCGCGATGAATCCTTCGAAATAGGTCATGCTGCTGCTCCTTCCGTTTGAGGGTTGGCCGGTTCCGGTTGATTGGCCGCGAAGACGGCGAGCTGGTCGCGGAGCGCCTGTTGGAAGGCCGGCCGCGCCTCGCCGCGCTTCACGTAAGCGTCGAGATTCGGAAACTCCGACACCAGGTCCGTGTGGCGCAGGAAACGCAGGCTGGTGACCATGATCAGGTCGCCGATGGTGAAGCGATCGCCTTCGAGCCATTGCTTGTCGCCGAGCCAGTCGGAGACCCGTTTCAGCTTGAGCCTGGCGAACTCGACCGCACCCGGCCGGCGCAGCTTGGCCCACTCCTCGCCGGCATAGAAGATGTCGATGGCGAGAACGTTGAAGATCGCCGGCTCGACGCTGTTCAGCGCCGCATAGGTCCACTGGATTGCGCGGTATTTGCTCTGCGGGTCGCGCGGCAGAAGGCTTTCCGTCTTCTCACCAATATATTGGACGATCGCACCCGTTTCGAAGATCCTCACCGTGCCGTCATTGAAGCAGGGGACCTGGTCGAACGGCTGCTCCTTCAGATAATCGAGCGGACGCTGCTGATCGAGCAGGCGCACCCGGTAATCGAGCCCCGCCTCCTCGAGCGCCCAGCGGGCCCTGAGGTCGCGAACGATGCCCTGCGCGAACTCGGGCACCCAGCGGAACGCGGTGATTTCGATCGATGCATTCGGGTTCAACGGCATTGGATTCCCTCCTTGGCCGGCCGATGGCGCTGCCCGCCATACGCCTGTTTCGATGACAGTTCAGCAAGGGACTGCCGGTACGCCGCATCTGACGGGCAAACTGCCGTTTCTGCGGCCGCTCCCGGCCAGTCATTTCCCTCCTGTTGCGACTCGATTCGCTTGCTTTTTGCTCGCCTGAGTCATAAATTGCAACTGAGGAGTTAGAAAAAATAACTAAGCCACGACAAAGTGAGGATAAACGGCGGTACGAGGACGCCTGCGGGCTTGCCCATGCGATGGAATTGCTGGGCGAGCGGTGGGCGATGCTGGTATTGCGCGAGCTCGCTTACGGGCCGCGGCGCTTTTCGGAATTGAAGGCCGATCTCGTGGGGATCAGCGCGAACGTCCTGACACAGCGCCTGACTGAGCTCGAGGCGCGCGGCCTGGTGCGCAGGACGAGGCTCGCCCCGCCCGCATCCGTGCAAGTCTATGAAGCCACGGAATGGGGTCTCGAGGTGGTGCCGCTCATCGCTTCGCTCGGCCGGTGGGCGGCGCGAAGCCCGTGGCATGATCCCACGCTGCAGATGAGCCACGTCTCGGTGATCATGTCGCTCCAGACCCTGATCTCGCCGGCGCTTGCCGAAGGTCTCGATGCGCGGATCGGCTTCCAGTTCGGCGAGACGAGCTATGTCGTAACTGTCCGGAACGGCCGTCTCGACGTGGGCCGGACCAGGGTTGAGAATTGCGCGGTGGTTTTCACCGGCAGCCCCAGCGAGGTCGCCGCGGTGATCCACGGCGGCGCTCCCTTCGACCTGATCCGGGTCGAGGGAGACATGGAGCTGGCGAAGCGTTTCATCACCCTCTTCCCGCTTCCGTCAAAAATTGGCTGAACATTGAGGCGGGAGCGCCCTTCCCGTAAGAGCCAAGAATCTATGACCGATCTCCCCAATGTGCAGCCCGAAAGCCGCGCGGAAACGCTGATGGCCTCCCCGGATAAGATCGCGAAGGTGCGCGAGCTGTTCGGCGTCGATTC
>CBHTSV010000093.1:0-14224 GCA_966095215.1 uncultured Sphingomonas sp.
AGCTCGATCAGCTCCGCCGCGTCGGCGAGCGCCATGCGTCCATGGATGAATGGGCTGCGCATAACCGGGATTTACGCCGGGGCCTGTTTCCCGACTGCGCACAAGCAAGGTCAACGAAACGTTGACCATATTCCTGCGATTGCGAAGACTTGCCTTCGCCCATAAGCTAACAGCGAGGCTGGGGGCAGCTCATGAGCGATGTGTTCGTGTCCTACAAGGCGGAGGACCGGCGACGGGTAAAACCGCTCGTCGAGGCATTGCAGGCCGACGGCTTCACGGTCTGGTGGGACGAACAGATCGGCGGAGGCGCCGCCTGGCGCCACACGATCGAAGCCGAGCTGAATGCCGCCAAATGCGTCATCGTCGCGTGGAGCAAGCGGTCCGTCGGGCCGGAAGGAACGTTCGTCCAGGACGAGGCATGCCGCGCGCAGGAACGGCACGTCTACATTCCCGTGACGATCGACAAGGTTCACCTGCCCCTGGGATTCGGCGAAACCCAGGCGCTGCCGTTGAGCGGCTGGCACGGCAACCGTGCCGACGCTCACTACCAGGCGGTCCTCGCTGCGGTTCAGAAGAATGTCGGAGGCAGGCGCCGAACGAGTTCGCCGGTCACCGCAGCGCGCGTCGACCGGCGTACCGCGATGGCGGGCGGCGCCGTCGCCACGATCGCGGTTGGAGCGGGTGCTTGGGCACTGCTCAAACCATCTGCGGCGAACGGTGCGTCGAACAGCATCGCCGTCCTCCCGTTCGCCAATCTCAGCGGCGATCCGAACCAGGCCTATTTCTCCGACGGGATTGCGGAAGAGATCCGTAGCGCCCTGGCTCGTCTTGCCGGCCTCAAGGTGGTCGGCCGCACGTCTTCGGAAGCCGTCCGCAACGACGATGCGGAAACCGCCGCGAAGAAGCTGGAGGTGGCCAACATCCTGACAGGCAGCGTCCGCCAGTCGCCATCGACCATCCGGGTTAGCGCCGAGCTGATCGATGGAAAGACCGGCCTGGACCGGTGGTCACAGGATTATGACCGGTCACCCGGCGACGCGATCAAGATCCAGACCGACATCGCCGAGAATGTGGCCTCCGCCCTCAGCGCGGCTCTCGGCGAAGCGGCGAAGGCCGCGATCACTGTCGGAGGGACCGACAATCCCAATGCCCAAAGGCTGCTGATCCAGGCGATCGCGCTGGAAAATGGCCCCAACTCCAGGGAGGCGGTCGAACGCGCATTGGATCTTATCAGTTCGGCCATTCGGCTCGATTCCAACTATGCCGATGCCTATGCTCGCAAGTCTTCGCTCCTCGTCCGGTGGGGCAATAATTATGCCACCACGCCCGCAACGCTTGCTCGATCGCGCACCGAGGCGCTCCGCAATGCGCAGACGGCGCTGAGGATAGCTCCCGACCTGGCGGAGGCACACCGGGCGCTCTTCGTCGTATATGGAAGCAACCTCCAGATGAGACCCGCGGTAGCCGAACTGCAGCGGGCTCGGGCGCTTGCTCCGGGCGATGCGGACACGCTTGCCACCTACGGCCGCTATCTCACGCGCATTCGGCGCTTCGACGAAGCGATAAACGTTATCGACCAGGCGATCGCGTCCGATCCGCTGAACTCGTTCCCCTACGTAATCCGGACCGCCACCCTCTTCTATGCGCGCCGCTATCGCGATGCGGTGAGCTTCGCCAAGCAAGTAGAAGCCAAGTCACCCGAACTTACGCCGGATCCGGTGACGGTCGGGGATGCTCTCGTTGCGCTGGGCAGATTCGGCGACGCGGAAGGCGCATATGAAAAGGAGGCAGCGGATTACTGGGGACGCGTCACGGGGGAGGCACTGCTCGCCGCGCGCCAGGGGAACAAGCCGGCGAGCCTGCGAAAGCTCGAGCGCCTGCGCCAGCTCTACGGCGATGCTGCCAGCACGCAGCTCGGTGAAATCTACGCACAGATTGGCGATCGTGAAGCGGCGCTTTCCGCGCTTGAGCGGGCGTATGAGATCAAGGATGCGGGCTTGTCGACCATGCTCGTCGACCCATGGCTCGACCCAGTTCGAAACGAGCCGCGTTTCCAGGCGATCGTTCGGAAATTGAACTTTCCGGCCTAGCTGGCGCCGTGTCCTCGGCTCTGGCATGGCGCGGGCATGCGCGGTAGCACGACCAAAGCCGGAGGATGTTTCCTCACCATCTGCATTCTCGCCGGGTTCCCGCTCGGCCTGGCGATCGGCAATCCGATGAAGGGCATTTTGATCGGCACCGGCGTCGGCATCGCCCTGGCGCTTGCCACATGGCTGATCGATAGCGGGCGCCGCCGCTAGAGTACCTTCCGCCCGGCCCAGATCACGCGGCCGATGCAATTGATCTCGTCCAGCCCGCAATCGGGCCAGTCGGGATAGGCCGGATTGTCCGACTGGACCGTCACGCGGCGACCGACCGGGTTGAGCGCAAGCCGCTTCACCACCAGCGCGTCGTCGATCCGCAGCACGTAGATTCCGTCGCGCAGCCGATCCGTGCAGTCGCCGAGATCGACCAGGATCTCGTCGCCAGCGCTGAGGGTCGGCGACATGGAATCGCCTTCGACCCGCACGATCGACAGATTCGCTGGAGGGGTGGCCGTCAGCGCCTTGAGCCATCGCTCGTCGAAGGCGAAATATGGCTTGCCGAGTTCCTCGTTAACGAGAGCTCCCGGCCCCGCCGAGACGCCCACGGAGTGCCGCTTCACGCTGATGAGTCCGTGCGGACCCGCCTCGTCGTCGGGCGGACCTCCGAGCAGAGTCTCCGAGATCGCAAAATATCGCGCGAGCTTCCGCCGTTCCTCTTCCTTCAGACGCTTGGGCACACCTCGCCTCACGAACTGCTGAATGTAGGCGGGATTGCGTCCGAGCATCCGCGATAAGCCCGCAAAATCTTCCCCACGCTCCGCGCAGAGCCGTTCAAGAACTAACCGAGCGTCGTTCATTAATATCCTTTTAATGATAGGTAACTGCCTAGACAAGTAGGAAATGGATTGGAAAGGAGCCAGCAGCCGAGTCGCAGCCTGAGTATAAGGATCGAAGAGTGCATTTGCTTAGAGAAGTGGAACGATTTCTTCGCCGAAGTGACGTTGCTCCAACCCGATTCGGCAGGGACGCCGTTGGAGACCCTAGGTTCGTTTTCGACTTGCGCAATGGCCGTGACCCGCGCCCGCAGACGATCGAGAAGGTCCGCGCTTACCTGGAGGCCGCGGTCCAATGATGAGGCTCGCCATGTCCCGGGCCGCAATGGGATTGCTTCGGGCATTGATCGGCCGCGCCGGCGTCCCGCGTGATAGGATTTTGCTTACCGAATGGCGCTCGGTCGATTGGCAATCGCTGACGTTTGTCGGCGAGCGCCACAACATCTCGCTGCGCATTATCGCTCCACATTCGGATTCGATCGCGCAGCGTCTTACCTCAGGCCTGGAGGAGGCCGATTTCGTCATTCCGGGACAGATCGTCGCCGACATTGCGGTCGTCGGAACGCCCAAGCTGCGCAGCGACGGCTCGACGGAGTTGAGCCTGGAAGCGCTCACGATTGCCGAATGAGCTAGCGAAGCGACCGGCGAAGCGTGGCAAGCGCGGCGTAAAATTCCTGAGAGGCATCGGGGGGTGCGGCTGGCGGGGCCGCCGAACTATCGTAAAGTCGCACCACCCGTGAGTCCGCGCTTATCTTGCCGCCGATCTCCGAAGGATCGGACTCAAAAGCCGCCGGAGCGAACTCCCTCACTGCAAAGATGGCGCGCCTGGCGTCCACCAGGCCGAGCAGCCAGAAGCAAAGCAGGAAGGTGAGCAGTCCCCATCCGGTCGCGAGGAGCACGGGCAAGCCGAACTCCCAGGTGCAAAACAGCACTGCAAGCGCCAGAAGCGTCGCGGCACCGGCATCCACCCAGGCTTCGATCCGTTGAGCCATCCCCCCGCTCATGGCGGAGTGAATAGCCGCAAATCCTTGCGAGAGAGTTAGGCGGGCGCTTCCGACGGATGGCGGATTTCGCTGACCTCGGGCGCGTTCTCGATCAGGTCGATCACTGCGCGCGTGAACTCCTCGACGTCCTGCGGATTGCGGCTGGTCACGATATTGCCGTCAACGACCGCCGGCTCGTCGACGACTCTCGCACCCGCATTCTTGAGGTCGGTGCGGATCGACGGCCAGCTCGTGGCCGTACGTCCGCGAAGCAGATCCGCCTCCACCAGCAGCCAGGGGCCGTGGCAGATCGCCGCGACCGGCTTCCCCTGCGCCGCGAAGTCCTTGATCAGCTGGATTGCCTTCGCGTTCGTCCGAAGGTGATCCGGGTTGCGCACCCCGCCGGGCAGGATGACCGCGTCGAAGTCGTCCGCGCGAGCCTGCTCCACTGTGAGGTCGGGCCGGATCGTCTTGCCCGGATCGTCATGGACGGTCGCCTGGATGGGATCGAGCTTCGGCGAAGCGAGCACGACCTCGGCATTGCGCTTCTGTAGGATTTCGCGCGGCCCGAATAGCTCCCATTCCTCGAACCCATCCGTCGCGACGATCAGCACGCGGCTTTCGGAAATTTGCGGCATCGGCAGTCTCCTCGTCGTTCAGCAGGAACCCCGCCCTCGCCCCGCTCGCTTATGCCGATCGATGAGTCGAGTAAAACCAGCTGGCCGCGAAAATGCTTCGGCATAGCAGCGATGCCGAGCCGGGGATCACCCGCAAGCGGATGGGCCGCTATTGGGCCTATTTCGATCCCGACGGCGACCGCGTCACTAAACGGGACGAGATCGATCGCCTCAACGCGATCGGCCTACCGCCAGCTTACACCGACGCCTGGTTCTGCACCGATCCCGACGGGCATCTGCAGGCGACCGGCGTGGATGCGCGGGGTCGCAAGCAGTACCGCTACCATGCGGACTTCCGGGCCAGCCAGGAAAAGGCGAAGTTCGAGGGGCTGCTGGAATTCGGCAAGGCGCTGCCCAAGCTGAGGCGCCGGATCGAGCGGGACCTCAGGCGCCGGAGGCTCACGCGCGAGACTGTCCTCGCGGCCGTCGTGCGCCTTCTCGACACCGAGCATCTCCGCGTCGGCAACGAAGAATATGCGCGCGAAAACAAGAGCTTTGGAGCGACGACGCTCCGCAGCCGGCATCTCCGGCGTAAAGGGCACAAGCTCGTCATGCGCTTCACCGGGAAGCACGGCGTCGTGCGCGAGGTGAACGTCACCGACACCAATCTAAAGCGCATCGTCAGGCGCTGCGACGAGCTGCCCGGCCAGATGCTTTTCCAATACGTCAACGGGGAAGGCGAGCCGACGCCAATCACGTCGGGCGACGTCAACGACTACATTCGCGAGGCAACCGGCGGCGACTTCACCGCCAAGCATTTCCGCACGTGGAGCGCGAGCGTCATCGCGTTCGAGCAGATGCTGAAAAAAGCCGAGGACGCGCGGATCAGTGTGAACACGGTCATCGAGCCGGTCGCCGAAGCGCTCGGCAACACGCCGGCGATCACGCGCAAGTCCTACGTCCATCCGGCGCTGATCGACGCAGTGAAGAACGATCCACGTGATCCGCTCAACGGAATGGAAAGGCCGCCGGTACGAAAGTGGCTGTCGTCGACAGAGGTGGCCCTCTGCAAGTTCCTCGCCCGCAAACGGCGCAAACCCGGCACGGCTTGAACGCTCGCACCACTGCCGTCATGAACGGCAGCAATGTCGCTGGAGCCGCTTCGCGCCTGGTTCGCCGCCAATCACGTCGGCCTCCTGATCGGCGCGGTCGTGGCCGCCGCGATCGTCGCGGGCCTGCTCGTCATTCGCTGGATCGGCCGGCGTGCCTGCGAACGGGATCCGGAGCATCTCACCTGGGGATCTGTCCTCGGGCGGGCGCTGTCCAGGACGACGATCCTGTTCATGGCTGCGGCCGCAGCCGACGCTTTTTCGACTTACGCCAATCTTCCGCATGGGGTGGCGCGAGTCATCGACATCGCTTTCGTCGTCGCTTTCGCTCTGCAAGGCGCCATCTGGGCCCGCGAGCTCATCCTCGGAATGATCTCGCGCCGTGTTGCGGACGCGGACGGCGGCAGCACGCTGGTCAATGCCATGTCGCTGATCCGCGTTCTGGTCAGCGTCACTGCTTTCGCGATCGCGATCATCCTTATCCTCGACAATCTCGGCGTGAACGTCACCGCGCTGGTCGCAGGTCTCGGCATCGGGGGCATCGCGATCGGCCTTGCCGCCCAAGGCATCTTCTCCGACCTGTTCGCCGCCCTTTCGATCCTCTTCGACAAGCCGTTCAAGAAGGGCGACACGATCCGCTACGACAACAGCACGGGCACGGTGGAGCGGATCGGCCTCAAGACCACGCGCCTCCGGTCGCTGACTGGCGAGCAGCTGATCATGGCCAACACCAAGCTGCTCGAGCGCGAAATTCACAACCTCGCGGAAGCGAAGGCGCGGCGGGTCACCCTCTATCTCGCGGTAGGCGGCGAAGCGTCAGTGGAATCGATCGACGCGGTCTGCGCTGCAGCGGAGACTGCCGTGACGGCACAGAAAGGCTGTAAGCTGATCCGCTGCGTGCTCTCGGGCGCGGGCGGCGGCGCCCTCTCATTCGATCTGGTCTATGACGATTCCACCCGCGACAATGACAAGCTGGCAGCAGACCGGGCCGCAATCCTGCGCTCGCTGATCGAGGCGCTCCAGGCGCACAAGCTCTACTTGATGCGCGCATCCGACCAGCAGACCGCGCCGCTGCCGTTCTAGGCCGCGCTCTCGATCGGCTCGCCGTCCGGCGTCATCTTGAAGGCGTTCGCGAGCATGCCGCGCCAGTTCTCGATCGTGATCGAACGCTGGTACTCCTCCTGCATTTCCGGAGTCAGCATCTCGAGCATGAGATTGTTGTCGACCCAGAATTCGATCACGCGGAACCAGGGTCCGCGCTGGCACAGCGAGGTATGGCAGCCGTAGCGGCGGCCGATTTCCTCCACCTCCTCGATGCTTAGCGGAGTCGCGACGGCGGCATGGAACGGGCCGTGGCGGGAGACGGGCTCGTACCTTTCCTCGCCTGCGCGGTCGGTCGGATAAAGCGCCATGTCACGCGGATAGACCTCGACCGTCGAGCGGCGATCGTCGCCCGCGTGGGCGACCCAGCTGCCCTTGGCCACCATCGGGAACGGAAAGGCTTCGCCGCGCCACAGCTCGGCGAGCATGGTCGCGGTGCGCTTCGGATCGTCGGCGGCGATGGAAAAATGGAAAATCACGCGACCCCTCCCGGACTTGCTCACGGTCGTTCCGCCGCTACAGCACTTCCATGCCGCTCGCCAGCCTCGACGAGATCCGCAGCCGTGTCGGGCAGGAGGTCGGCGTTTCGGGCTGGTTAACCGTAGACCAGGCGCGGATCGACGCATTCGCCGAGGCAACCGAGGACCGGCAGTTCATCCATGTCGATCCCGCCGCCGCCGCGCAGACGCCCTTCGGCGGTACGATCGCGCACGGGTTCCTGACCCTTTCGCTGCTCTCGCGCATGGCCGTCGAGGCGACGCTCGTCCCAGAGGGGCTCAGGATGGCAGTCAACTACGGCTTCGATCGCGTGCGCTTCCTCGCACCGGTGAAGTCCGGCAAGCGCGTCCGCGGCCGCTTCACGCTTGACTCGGCGGAGGAGAAAGCGCCGGGGCAATGGCTGATGCGCCACAAGGTGACGGTCGAGATCGAGGGCGAGGACAAGGCCGCGGTCACCGCCGAGTGGCTCGGACTGATGTTCGTCTAAGGAGATTGGAATGGCTCGCGACGCCGTTATCGTATCAACCGCACGCACCGGCATCGGCAAGGCCTATCGCGGCGCTTTCAATGCGACGCCGTCGCCGACGCTCGCCGCGCATCCGATCCGCGCCGCCGTCGAGCGTGCGAAAGTCGACCCGGAAGAGGTCGATGACGTGATCATGGGCGCCGCTCTGCAGCAGGGCGTGCAGACGACGATCGGCCGCACCGCCGCCCTTCGCGCGGGCCTGCCGGTCACGGTCGCTGGAATGTCGATCGACCGCCAGTGCTCCTCGGGAATGATGGCGATCGCGACGGCGGCCAAGCAGATCATCGTCGATCGCATGGACATCGTCGTGGCTGGCGGCGTCGAAAGCATCAGCCTGGTCCAGACCGGTGAGATGCGGCTCGGCCCCGATCCGGAGCTGCTGAGCATGCACAACGGCGTCTACATGCCGATGATCGACACGGCCGAGATCGTCGGCAAACGCTACGAAATCCCTCGCGAGCGCTGCGACGAGTTCGCGCTCCAGTCGCAGCAGCGCACCGCCAAAGCGCAAGCCGAGGGCAAGTTCGACGACGAGATCATCCCCGTCACCGCGAAGATGGCGGTGAAGAATAAGGAAACCGGCGAAGTCTCCATGCAGGAGGTGACCCTCGCCAAGGACGAGGGGAACCGCCCGGAGACGACGCTCGAGGGCCTCGCCAAGCTCGAACCAGTGCGCGGCCCCGGCAACGTCATCACCGCTGGCAATGCAAGCCAGCTCAGCGACGGTGCGTCCGCCAGCGTGGTGATGGAAGCCTCGCTTGCCGAGAAGCGCGGTCTGGAGCCGCTCGGCCGCTATGTCGGCATGGCCGTCGCCGGCACTGCGCCCGAGGAGATGGGCATCGGCCCGGCCCTAGCGGTGCCGAAGCTGCTGAAGCGCTTCGACCTCACCACGGACGACATCGGCCTGTGGGAGCTCAACGAGGCCTTCGCGGTGCAGGTGCTCTACTGCGTCGACAAGCTCGGCATCCCGCAGGAGCGCCTCAACGTGAACGGCGGCGCGATCTCGATCGGCCACCCCTACGGAATGTCGGGCGCGCGCCTCGTCGGCCATGCCCTGATCGAGGGCAAGCGCCGCGGCGCGAAGCACGTTGTCATCACCATGTGCGTCGGCGGGGGTATGGGCGCGGCGGGGCTATTCGAAGTGCTATAGTCATTTCGTCCCGTACGGGAGCGAATCGATGGCATTCTTGTCCAGTATCCTGCTCGCCGCCTTCATCATTGGGCTCGTGCTCTTGTTGAAGAGCTTCGGCATCAACCAGGAATATCAGCGCGGCGTCCTGTTCCGCCTCGGCCGACTCGGAAAGACGAAAGGCCCCGGCTGGTATGGGATGATCCCGTTCGTCGATCGTGTCGTCAGGGTCGATCAGCGCATCATCACCTACCAGCTCGAAACGCAGGAGACGATCACTCGCGACGGTGTCGCTGTGCGCGTCAACGCGGTCCTCTGGTTCAGGGCGGAATCGCCCGAACAGGTCGTGACGGCCGTCGAGGACTGGCGTGGCGCGACGGTCCAGGCAGCGGAAACCGCGCTGCGCGACGCGATCGGGCAGAGCGACCTCGATCACGTGCTGAAGGACCGCGCGACGATCAATCACAGGTTGCAGCAACTGCTTCGCGATGCATCGCTCAAATGGGGTGTCGAGATCGACTCCGTCGAGATCAAGGACGTCGATATCCCCGAGCAGATGCAGCGCGCGATAGCCAAGGAAGCCGAAGCCATCCGCGAGAAGCGCGCCCGGATTGTGCGAGCCGAGGGCGAGCAAGAAGCAGCATCAAAGCTCTCCAATGCGGCGGAGGTGATCGGCTCGGTGCCGGGGGCGCTTGAACTCCGGCGCTTGCAGACGCTCGCCGAGATCGGTGTCGAGCACAACAGCACCATCATCGCCATGCTTCCGGTCGAACTGGTCCACGCCGCCCGCAAAATTGCGGGGTTGCCGGCCGTCGGTGGACCCGAAGGCGAGTAAACGGGTTAAGCGCATCGAGCAGGAGGTTCTATGATGCCCGAATCCAACCGCCCGCTGGTTGAACGCATTGCCCGGGTTCTCGCCGGATCGGCACTCAGCAGCAATGCGGAAGGGAGCGATCCGTCGGCCGGAGAGAAGGTCGACAAGGCCTGGCGCGAGCATGTGAACCAGGCGCTCGCGGTGCTGCACACCATGCGTGAGCCCGACGAAGCCCAGGCCGCGGTTGGCGACGCGAATATGTGGCGTAACATGGTCGAGGCCGCGATCGCGCAGCGGGTCGATTGAGTCCGCGAGACACCAGGGCCCGCGCTCGAGGCGCCGACCCGCGCTGGACTCTCGTCGCCTGCATCCTCGCCTCCAGCCTGTCGTTCGTCGAAGGCTCGGTCCTCAGCGTTGCCTTGCCGGCGATCCGCGCCAGCTACGGCGCGGGCGCCCAGGAAGTGCAATGGGTCGTCAACGCCTACCTCCTGCCGCTATCGGCGCTACTCCTGCTGGGCGGTGCGCTCGGCGACCATTTCGGACGAAGGCTGCTGCTCGTCGTCGGCACGAGCATCTTTGCCGTCACCTCGCTCATTTGCGCTCTCGCGCCGAGCCTTCCCATCCTGCTCGGCGCGCGCGCTGCACAGGGCATCGGCGCGGCATTGCTGCTGCCCAACAGCCTGGCACTGCTCAACGCCGCCTTCTCGGGCGAGAAGCGCGGTCGAGCAGTGGGAATCTGGGCGGCCGCGGGAGCTGCGGCGGCGGCCGTTGCGCCGCTGATTGGCGGCTGGCTCGTCGACAGCGTCGGCTGGCCCGCGATCTTCTACATCAACCTGCCGCTGGCCTTGGGGGCCATCTTCTTCGCCCTGCGCTTCGTGGCGGAGAGCCGCGAGCCTGGCGCCGGGCGCACCGACTACGCCGGCGCTCTGCTGGTGACCGCCGGTCTCGGCGGCCTCACTTACGCGCTGACCTTATGGTCGGCGACCCGCCGTTTCGACGTGGAGGCGCAAGTATCGCTCGGCATCGGCGCGGTCATGCTCGCCGCTTTCCTGTGGATCGAATACCGCCGCAAAAACCGCGCGATGATGCCGCTCGCCCTATTCGAGAACCTCTGCTTCTCCGGCCTCAACCTGCTCACTTTCCTGCTCTACGGCGCATTCGGCGCGGCGATGCTGCTGACCCCTTACGTGCTGATCACGAGCGGCGGTTATTCGCCGGTCCAGGCGGGCCTGGCGATGCTGCCGCTGCCTATCCTGATGACGTCGATCTCGCCGACGATGGGCGGTTTGGCGGCACGGGTCGGGCCGCGCCTTCCGCTGACCATCGGCCCGACGGTGGTCGCCGTTGGGCTGCTCCTCGGGCGGCTGATGGAGCCGGACAGCAGCTACTGGACCGGCCCTTTCCCGATAATCCTCGTCATGGCGATCGGCATGACGATAGCCGTGGCCCCGCTGACGTCGTCCGTCCTCGGCTCGGTCGAAGAGCGGCATGTCGCCATGGCTTCGGGCTTCAACAGCGCCGTTGCCCGGACCGGTAGCCTTATAGCGACGGCGCTGCTGGGCTCCGTGCTCGCAAGCAAGGGCGAGCAGCTGTTCGCAGGCTTCCACTCGGCCATGTACGTCTCGGCAGCCGTCGCGGCGCTGTCGAGCGTCATCGCCCTGACGATGCTGCCGGGAGTCAGGATGAAGAAAGCCTGAGCTCGGCTCAGTCGTTCGCTTGGATGAACTTCTCAAGCACGGGAGCAATGCGCTCGCGCCACTTGCGGCCGTTGAAGATGCCGTAATGGCCGACGTCCTTGGCGAGGAAATATTGCTTCTTCTTGCCTGACAGTCCGGTGGCGATGTCGAGCGCCGCCCGAGTCTGGCCGATTCCCGAGATATCGTCGCGCTCGCCTTCGATTGCGAGCAACGCCGTATCCGTGATCGCCGCCGGATCCACCTTGCGCCCGCGATGCTTGAGCTCGCCCTTGGGCAGCAGGTGGCGCTGGAACACGACGTCGACCGTCTGCAGGTAGAATTCCGCGGTCATGTCGCAGACCGAGCGATATTCGTCGTAGAACTTCTGCGTGGCCGCCGCGCCCTCCTCGTCGCCTTCGACGAGGTGCTTGAACATCTCCCAATGGCTGATGAGGTGCGAGCCGAGGTTCATCGTCATGAAACCGGCAAGCTGCAGGAAGCCCGGGTACACCTTCCGCCCTGCACCTGGGTAGATCATTGGCACGGTGGCGATGACATTGTTCTGAAACCAGGCATGCGGGCGCTGGGTCGCGAGCGTGTTGATGGCAGTCGGCGCCTTCCGGGTGTCGATCGGGCCACCCATCATGCTGAGCGTTTTCGGCCGCCAGGGATTCTTGGCGGCTCCCATCACCGCAGTCGCCGCGAAGGCCGGTACGGCGGGCTGGCACACCGCCAGCAAATGCGGCCGCTCTCCGGTCCTCTCCCCGATCAGCTCGAGGAACTCGACCAGATAATCGATATAGTCGTCGAGATCGAAGCTGCCGTCCTTCAGCGGAACGCATTTCGCATCGCGCCAATCGGTGATGTAGACGTCGAAGATCGGCAACAGCCTGTCGACCGTGCCGCGCAGAAGCGTCGCATAGTGCCCCGACATGGGGGCGACGATCAGCAGCGGTCTGCCGGTCTCAGCGCCGACCTTGCGGAAATATTTCAGCTGCCCGAACGGCTTGCGCAGGACGATGTCCTCGTCGACCGCGACCTTGGTTCTTCCGATCCGGGTCTCGACAATCCCGAAGTCGGGTTTCCCGCGCGGCGCCGCGGCATGGGCAAAAACTTCCAGGCTCGCGGCGACGACCGGCCCCATCGCGCTGTAGCCGAAGGGATTTGCGGGGTTGCTGAGCCATCCGGCGCCCAGACCTGCAAGCTTGCTCGCACCTGCGAGAAGCGATCGCTGCACTTCATAGGCGTCGTAGAGCATTCAACCTCGCTTCTGCCCTCGTAATTTTAACGAATGTGGCGGCTGTTCGGTGCGCGCGCAAGGCAATGTTGCGCCGCAATAGCCCCAAGCGAAATAGCGCGCGACAATTGCTGTGGATAAGCGCGGCTAGACGATTTTGGTAATGACGAGCGAGACGTTGTCCGGAGCTCCCCGCGCCAGCACCATCTCCATGAGCGTGTCGGCCGCCTGCTCCAGCGATCCGTTGCCGAGCTCCGCAGCGATTTCGCCATCGTCCACCAGCCGCGTCAGGCCGTCGCTCGCGAGAATGAAGAAATCACCGCGCTGCGCGTCGCCGCTGACGGTGTCCACTTCGAGCCTTTCGCGCACTCCGACTGCACGCGTGATCACGTTGGCGTTTTCGTGCGCTTCGGCTTCCTCGGGAGTCAGCATTCCTGCATCGATAAGGTCCTGCACCAGGCTGTGATCGCGGCTCAGCCGCATGATCTCGCCGCTGCGTAGCCAGTAGGCGCGGCTGTCTCCGGCCCAGAAACAGCGGAAACGCTCGCCCGAGATGAGCAGTCCGACCACGGTCGTTCCGATCGTTCGATCGCTGCCATTCGACTTCGCCAGCCGGATCAGCTCGTCATTCACCTGGCGCAGCGCCTCGACGGCGGCACCCGTGAGCCTGTCCAGGTCCTCATAATCAGGAAGACGCCTCAACGCATCGACGACCGCCGCGCTGGCGACCTCGCCCGCGTGATGCCCGCCCATGCCGTCCGCTACGACCCACAGGCCGCGGTCGGTTTCGGCAAGGATCGAATCCTCGTTTATCTTCCGTTTGAGGCCGACATCCGTCCGGCTGACGCATTCGAACTGCATTCCGCCCCCTCGAATCCTGAACGCGCCTACTAGCAATCGCTTAACGTTCGTGCGATTTCCTTTTTATTGACCAAATGTCGAGAGGGGGCACTCGACCAAATGAATAAGGCCTACAGCAACAAGGCGCTGCCAGCCGGTACCGTGCTGCGCGAGTGGCGTCTGGAAGAAGTCCTCGGAGTGGGCGGCTTCGGTATCGTCTACAAGGGCCGAGGCATCTATTTCGACGAGCTCGTCGCGATCAAGGAATATTTCCCGAGCTCGATCAGCGAACGCGATTCAGACGATACGGTCGTGCCGATCGATTCCGACGCCGAGGAAGTGCACGCGCTCGGCCTCAAGAAGTTCGTCGAAGAGGCCAAGCTCCTCTGGAACCTGTCGACTCCGTCCCGCCACCCGAACATCGTGAGCGTCCGCAGTCTCTTCGAGATCCACGGCACCGCCTACATGGTCATGGACTTCGAGGACGGTATCTCACTCTCGAAGATGATCAAGCAGGGCCGCCGTTTCAACGAGCGCAGCCTGTGGAACATCCTCCAGCCGATCGCCCAGGGGCTCGAGCGGGCCCACCGCGTCGGCGTGCTCCACCGCGACATCAAGCCGCCCAACATCCTCATCAACGAGGATAACCGGCCCGTGCTGATCGACTTCGGCTCGGCGCGGTTCGAGGCGGCGGAAGCGACCAGCACCAAGGTGACGTTCCACACCCCGCCCTACGCGGCGATCGAGCAATATGTGAAAACCTACGCCCAGGGGCCG
>CBHTSV010000094.1:0-6007 GCA_966095215.1 uncultured Sphingomonas sp.
GGTGATCCCGAGCGTCAGCAGGATCCACGCGCCGAGCACCCAAGGCCGCATCGCGCGCGCCAGTCGCGAGTCCACTTGTCCGGTGAGCAGCGCTCCGACCGCAAGGCTGAAGGCGACCGACAGGCCGACATAGCCGAAGTAAAGAGTCGGCGGATGGAAGGCCAAGCCAGGGTCCTGCAGCAGCGGGTTGAGGCCTCGGCCCTCCAACGGCGCCGGATTGAGCCGGGCGAACGGGTTCGAGGCGATCAGAAGGAAGGCATAGAAACCCAACGCCAGCGCCGCCTGTGCGCCGAGCGCTGCGACGAGCGTTCGTTCGCTCGTCCGGCGCGACAGAAGCGCAAGGAATGCGCCCGCGACGGACAGCACCGCCACCCACAGCAGCATCGAGCCCTCATGGTTCCCCCATGCGCCCGCGACCTTGTAGACGAAGGGCTTCGCGCTGTGGCTGTTCTCGAACACCAGCGCGACCGACAGATCCGTTCGCGCGAAAACGATCAGCAGCATCGCGAAGGCGATTAGCGTGAGCCCGCCCTGCACCACAGCGACCGACCGCATGGTCCGCGCGACTTCGACCTCGGTGCGCAGCGCGGCGATCATGAGGACGAACTGGAGCGCCGCGAGCCCAGCAGCGAGCCACAGCGCCGCAAGGCCTACTTCGGCGATCATGACGGCCCCAACTGGCCGTCACCCTGAACTCGTTTTAGGGTCCATTTCGGAGACGCACTGCGCGCGCGGAAGAATGGATGCTGAAACAAGTTCAGCATGACGGAAAGAAGAGAAGTCACCTCTTAAGCGTCTTGCCCGCTTTGTGCTCCGCCGCAAGGTCACCGAGCTCGGGTGGCATGTAGCGCTCGTCATGCTTGGCGAGGATCGTGTCGGCCATGAACGTGCCGTTCTCCAGCCGCCCTTCGGCGACCGCGCCACTCCCTTCGCGGAACAGATCGGGTGCGATGCCGCGAAACACCACAGGCGTGCGCGCCTGGCCGTCGGTCAGCATGAAGCGGATTGTCACGCCGTCCGGCAGGCGCTCGATGGACCCGCGCTCGACCATTCCACCGAGTCGGACACTACGACCCTGCTCGGCCTTGCCGGAGACCACGTCGGCGGGCGTGTAGAAGTAGGATGCGCGCTCGCGCAGGCCCCACATCGCCAGCAAGACGGCGATGAGCACCGCAGCGATCGCGGCGATCACCAGGACCAACCGCTGGTTCTTGGGTTTCATCGGCGCTTGAGAGCGTCGGCGGCCGCTTCCGCGCGCCGCATCGAAACGTAAGACAGGAACAGTAGCGCCGCGGTCAGCAGAATGGCGACAGAGTAAGCGCCGATCACAAAGGGCCAGGGGTTCACGCGCTCATCCTCCGCATGCGCGCCTCGACCTTCGCTTCGGCGAGTTCCGCGCGCATCCGCATCAGCGCCGCTGCACCGAACAGACAGGTGAAGCCGACCATGGTCAGCGGCAGCGGCCAGAGGATCGAATTGTTGATGCTGGAACCTGTTAGCCCGATGCTCTCGCCTTGGTGGAGCGTGCGCCACCACAGGACCGAATAATGGATGATCGGCAGATTGATCGCTCCGACAAGGCCATAGATTGCCGCGATGCGGCCCTCGCCTCCCCACTCCTTCTCGGCCGAGCCGAGCGCGATGTAGCCGAGATAGAGGAAGAACAGGACGAGCATCGATGTCAACCGTCCATCCCACTCCCACCACGTGCCCCAGGTCGGACGGCCCCAGATGGAGCCGGTTATCAGACATATGCCTGCGAATGTCGCCCCTGCAGGCGCAACTGCGCGACCTGCAACGGCCGCCAGCGGATGCCGCCAGACGAGCTGGCTGACCGATGCGGCGGCGATGCCCAGCCAACCGGCCATTCCGAGCCAGGCGGCGGGAACGTGGATGTAAAGAATGCGGACCGTTTCACCCTGCAGATAATCGGGCGGGGTCAGCGTGAGGCCTGCCGCCATTCCGCCGATCGCCAGCACGAGTCCGATCGCGAGGAGCCAACTCGTGGTCGGCCTCGCGATACGCAGAAACCGGGCCGGATTGGCGAGCGCGTGCATGACGCCCTCTTATGCCCTCCCGATCAGCCGCTGCGCCATCGCGTCCGCGACTGATGCGGGGTCGCGCGCTGACGACTGGCTCTCGGTCCAGATCTCCTCGAGCCGCACCGGGATGCCCTGGATGCGCTGGCGGACCAGGCTCGCGTCCCCGTCGCCGAGATATTCGGTGCAGACGTTGATGATCCCGCCGGCGTTGATGACGTAGTCCGGCGCATAGAGAATGCCGCGCTGCTGGAGCCGCGGGCCATCTTCCGGCGTCGCCAACTGGTTGTTCGCGCCGCCGGCCACGACGGGCACCTGAAGCGCCACAATGCTCTGCTCGGTCAGGATCGCGCCGAGCGCGTTCGGGCTGAAGACGTCCGCCTGAAGCGTCATGATCTCGTCGGGCAAAACCACCTGGCCGCCGGCGGCATCCGCAAGCTTTTGCGCTTTTTCCTGATCGACATCCGCGATCGACAGCTTGGCGCCTTCCTGCGCTGCGTGGAGCGCAACTCCGGTTGCAACACTACCGGCGCCCTGCAACGCGATGTGGAGACCGGTGAGCCTGTCCTTGCCGAGCGCGCGCTTGACCGCGGCCTTGATCCCGAGGAAGACGCCGAGCGACGTATGCGGTCCGGGGTCGCCACCGACGTCACTGCCCGAATGAGGCAGGCCCGCGACATATTGGGTCGAGCGCCGCACCTCGATCATGTCCGCGACACTCATGCCCACGTCTTCCGCCGTCACGTAACGGCCGCCGACATGATCGACCGCCTTGCCGAAGGCGTGCAGCATCTCGGGCGTCTTCGTGCGCGTCTCGTTGGCCAGCAGTACGGTCTTGCCGCCGCCCAGCGGAAGCCCCGCCATCGCATTCTTGTAGCTCATTCCGCGCGAGAGCCTCAGCGCGTCGATCAGCGCGTCGTCATCCTTCGCATAATGCCAGAAGCGCGCGCCCCCCGCCGCGGGACCGAGGTGGGTCGAATGGATGGCGATGATTGCCTTGAGGCCGCATTTTTCGTCGGTGACGAAATGAAGCTCCTCATGCGCGTCGAAGTCTTGAAGGCCCCAGGGCGTCGTCATGTGATGGAAGGATCCGCTACCAAATGGGTGAATGGGGCGATCGAGGGGACTTGAACCCCCGACCCCTGGTACCACAAACCAGTGCTCTAACCAGCTGAGCTACGATCGCCATGGATGCGTCCGAAGAACACCGCTCGCGCAATCGGTTTCCCTGGTCGCGCGCGCCACTTAGGGTCGGAGGTCAGCGAACGCAAGTTGGGCCCTGACCAATGAACCAGACGATCGAGAAATTCGGTTACCCGGCGACGCTTCTCAAGGAGCTGGAGCATTGGGTGATCCTGCTGCGTCCGGCGCAGGTCACCTTGGGCTCTCTCGTCCTCGCTGCGAAGAGCGATGCGGCCGCTTATGGCATGCTACCGCGCGAGGCATTTGTTGAGCAGGCGGAAGCGATCGCGATGATCGAGCGCGCCCTCGCCTCCTTTAGCCGCTACGAACGCATCAATTACCTGATGCTGATGATGGTCGACCCGAACGTCCACTTTCACGTGATTCCGCGCTATTCTGAGGCGCGCAGCTGGAATGGAGTTCAATTCCCGGACGAAGGCTGGCCAGGCCCGCCGCAACTCGGCAGCGCAGTGCAGCTTTCTGCTGGCCAGATCCAGACCCTGGTCGAAGAGCTGTTATCTAACTTCCGTTAATCGACATTATCGTAACTTATCTATAATCGTTGCGCGGGGAGATACTGAATATGGCGAGTCGGCGCCCGAAGTCGCCAACTCCGGCAGTTTCCTTGCGCGATACTCTCGTCGACGCAGGTCTTGAGTCGCGCTTCGCGGACGAGCTTGCCGCAATTCCGCACAGGATCGTTCAGGTCGAGCCGCGCCGAGTCTTCCGCGAAGCGGGTGCCCCGCGTGACGAGGTCATCTTCGTCCGATCCGGGATCCTCGCCAAATACACGACCGACAGTTCCGGCCGTCGGCAGATCGTGGCGCTCCGTTTTCCCGGCGAGGGCATTCTCCCGAACGGTGGGCGTGCCGAATATGGCATCCAGGGAATCGTCCGCAGCGAGGTGATGGTCGGAAGCGCAACCGACTTCGATCGAATCGTCGACTCTCGCCCTGAGATGCAGCGCTTCTTTCTGCGCCTGATCCAGCGCAACGAGTCTATCGGCTATGAATGGCTCGTCAATTGCGGCCGGCGGGATTCAGTGGCGCGGGTCGCCCATCTGCTGTGCGAAACCGCCGCCCGGCTCCACGTCGACGACGCACGGATGATGAATCCATTCACCCAACAGCAGATTGCCGACATCACGGGCCAGACGTCCGTCAACGTGAATCGGGTGCTGGCGGATATGGAACGGCAGGGCCTGATACGCCGCAGCGGCCGCGAGATCGAATTCCGTGACTGGCCCGAGATCCGCCGCGTCGCGAGTGTCCAGCCGAGCTATTTGGAGTAGGTTTCTTGGACAACCGCTCGGCCGGTCGCTTCGCCCCCGATCGCCATGCTCGGATGTCCCCCGGAAATCCTGTGCGTGGCGATGGTGGGCGCGGTAGGGTTCGAACCTACGACCCCACCCGTGTGAAGGGTGTGCTCTACCACTGAGCTACGCGCCCGCTCTGGGATCCTTGCGGAAAGCGGCGGATATAGTGACCGCCGTCGCCGTGTCCAGCTACTGAACCGCGTCCTTCAGCACCTTGCCCGGACGGAATTTCGGCTGCGAGCTGGCCTTGATCTGCATCGGCTCGCCAGTGCGAGGATTGCGGCCCGTCGATGCCTTTCGGCGCGTCACGGAAAAATTGCCGAAGCCGACGAGGCGCACCTCGTCGCCGCGCTTCAGCGCCGAAGTGATCACCTCGAGCCTCGTTTCCACGGCGCGCATCGCGTCATTGCGGCTGATCCCTGCGCGGTCGGCGACGTGGCCAATGAGTTCCTGCTTGTTCATTGAGCCATCTCTCCCCTCACCACGCCTCAAAGACTCGCGGGGCGCGGAGCGTTCGTCCTTAAGGCAAGACTCCGCCCCGAAGTCCAGTGGCTCTAGTGGCGAACCGGCGCTCCGGTGTCCGAAGTTGGCGCATGCACCGGCGGCTCGGCGGCATGTTCGTCATCTTCGGTCCACTCGATCGCATGGAACGGCTCGACCAGGGCTCGTGACAGGACTTCGTCAACGTGGCTCACGGCCACGATATCGAGATTGTCCTTCACGCTTGCCGGAATCTCCGCCAGGTCCTTCTCGTTCTCGGATGGGATCAGCACGGTGCTAATACCGCCGCGGAGCGCCGCCAGTAGCTTCTCCTTCAGGCCGCCGATCGGAAGCACCCGTCCGCGTAGCGTGACCTCGCCCGTCATCGCGACATCGCGCCGAACGCTGTTGCCGGTCAGGGTCGAGATCATCGCCGTCACCATGCCGATGCCCGCCGACGGGCCGTCCTTGGGCACGGCGCCTTCGGGCAAGTGCACGTGGATGTCCTTTCTGGCGAAGATCGACGGCTTCACGCCATAGGCTGGAGCGCGAGCCTTCACGAAGCTCATCGCCGCCTGGATCGATTCCTGCATGACTTCGCCGAGCTTGCCGGTGGTCTTGATCTGGCCCTTGCCAGGAACCGTGACCGCTTCGATCGTCAGAAGTTCGCCGCCGACCTCGGTCCAGGCGAGACCAGTGACGGCGCCGATCTGGTCTTCTTCCTCGCCGATTCCGTAGCGGAACTTCCTGACACCCAGGAACTCGCCGAGATTCTCTGGCGTCAGCTCGACCTTCTCGACCTTGTTCTCGAGGATCTGACGCAGCGACTTGCGCGCGATCTTGGCGAGCTCCCGCTCCAGCGTGCGGACGCCCGCCTCGCGCGTGTAGTGGCGGATCATCGCCTTGAGGCCCTCGTCGGTAAAGACGAGCTCCTCCGCCTTGAGCCCGTGCGCTTCCATCTGCTTGGGGATCAGGTGGCGCTTGGCGATCT
>CBHTSV010000095.1:0-4167 GCA_966095215.1 uncultured Sphingomonas sp.
CGGGCGCAGCAGATGATGATGGAATTCTGGGCGAGCCAGGCGAAGGAGGGCCAGCCGATGGGCTGGTCGCCAAGTGCTTTCGGCTTCGGAACCGAAATGCCCTCGACCGACCCGATGGCGCTTATGAGCGCCGGTGCGCAGGCGTGGGCGAAAGGACTGGAGGCCTGGGGCAAGGTGCTGGGCGGAGTAACCGCGCCGCCCGCGACGGAAAAGAAGGATCGCCGCTTCGCCGCGCCCGAATGGCGCGAGAATCCGATCTTCGACACGATCAGGAAGACCTACCTGCAAATCTCCGACCAGCTTCTGGGGACCGTCGACCAGATCGAGAATATCGCTCCGGAGATGCGCGAGAAATTGCGCTTCGCGACACGCAGCTTCGTCGATGCGATGAGCCCGTCCAACTTCGCTTTGACCAACCCGCAGGTGCTGAAGCGCACGACGGAGACGCGGGGCGAGAATCTGCTCAAGGGCCTCGCCAACATGCTGAAGGACATTGCGGCGGGGCAGCTGACGCAGACCAAGCCCGGAGTGTTCGAGGTCGGGCGCAATCTGGCGACGACGCCGGGCAAGGTGATCAAGCAGACGCCGCTTTACCAGCTGATCCAGTACACGCCGACGACGGATCAGGTCCTGAAGACCCCCGTCGTCATCTTCCCGCCGTGGATCAACCGCTTCTACATCCTCGATCTCACCCCGGAGAAAAGCTTCGTCAAATGGTGCGTCGACAACGGCGTCAGCCTGTTCATGGTCAGCTGGAAGTCGGCGGACGAGAGCATCGCCGACGCGACGCTCGACGATTATGTGCTCAAGGGACAGGTCGATGCGATCGACACGATCCGTGACCTGCTCGGCGTCGAGAGCGTCCATGCGATCGGCTATTGCGTGGCGGGCACGACCATGGCGGCGACGCTCGGCTACCTCCACGCGACGAAGCAGCAGGACAAGATCAAGTCGGCGACCTTCCTGACGGCGCAGGTCGATTTCACCGAAGCCGGCGACCTGAAGCTGTTCACGGGTCCCGAGACGATGAGCCTTCTGGATGAGCTGACCAAGGAGAAGGGCTATCTCGACGGCCGCTACATGGCCGCGACGTTCAACCTGCTGCGCGGCCGCGACCTCATCTGGAGCTACGTCGTCAACAATTACCTGATGGGCGAGGAGCCGGCGCCGTTCGATCTGCTCTACTGGAACAGCGACACGACCAACCTCCCCGCCGGCTGGCACCGCGACTATCTCGAGAGCCTCTACAAGGGGAACAAGCTCGCCGAGAAAGGCGGGATCAAGGTTGCCGGAACCCCGGTCGACATCGACCAGGTGAAGACCCCGACCTACGTCCAGGCGGGACGCGAGGACCATATCTCGCCGCCTGAGAGCGTGTGGAAGATCATGAATCACTTCTCCGGGCCGAAGCGGTTCGTGCTCGCTGGTTCCGGGCATATCGCGGGCGTGGTGAACCCGCCTGCCGCGCAGAAATACCAATATTGGGTGAACGCGAAGCCGTGCGACACGCTTGAGGATTTCGTCGAAGGCGCGGAGGAGCATAAGGGCAGCTGGTGGCCCGACTGGCTCGACTGGCTGAAGCAGCAGGACGGCGAGACCGTGAAGGCGGAGGGCGCACGAATCCCGGGCAAAGGGAAGCTGAAGGCCACTGAGGACGCGCCGGGAAGCTATGTCAAAGCGCGCTGACACGATCAGCCTCCGCCTTCGGCTTGCGCAGCCGGACGAGCACGAGGAGCTGGAGGAGCTTCAGCGGCGAGCGTCGCTCGAGCTGCCGGAATATCGCGACGAGCTGATCCTCAATCCCGACACCATCCACCTTCCGCCCGCGCAGATCGCCAATGGACAGGTGATCGTCGCCGAGCTGGAGGGCGAGATCGCCGGCTTTGCCGCCGTCGTCGGCGGAGAGCTCGACGGGCTGTTCGTCGAGCCCGACCTATGGGGAAGCGGCATCGGCAGGATTTTGGTGGAAGCGGCCGTGCATGAGGCGCGGCAGCGCGGGCTCAGCTTGACCGTGATTGCAAATCCGCGCGCGCGGGGCTTCTACGAGACCTGCGGCTTCAGCGTCGAAGGCGAGGAGCAGACGCGGTTCGGCCCGGCGCTTCGAATGTCACGTTAACCATAGTTCAGCACATCCTCGGCAGAAGGCTCGTCGTGAGCGAGGCGAGCATCCTGCCGGGCGCAGCAGCGCCGACATCGACGCGCGGCGACGAGCTGTTGCGCGTTGGGCTGCTTGTTGGCGCGCTCTCGATCGGGCTAGTGCCGCTCTACCGTTTCATCGGCAGCATGATCTGGTTCCGCGAATATCTCGGCGACTACCAGGTCTTCTGGGGCATCGCCTCGGCGCCGCTCGAATGGGTCTATGGACGCTACGGCTTCCCTTATCCGCCGACCGCACTGATGCTGGTGCGGCCCTTCGGCTTGCTGCCCTTCTGGCCATCCTTGGTCGCCTGGGGTCTCGCAGGCGCTGCGGCGATGATCCTCGCGGCGCGGCGGATCATGCGGCCGGGCGCCGTCCTTCTTGGCTTTCTCACCTCGGCCGCGCTCGGCGTCCTGGCGGGCGGGCAGATCAGCTTCTTCATCGGTGCCCTGGTCATCGCCGGACTTAGCGCCGTCCAACCGCGATGGCGCGGCGCGCTTCTCGCCGCAGCGGCGGTGATCAAGCCGCAGTCGCTACTCGCGGCGCCCGTCGGGCTGGTCTCCGAACGCAACTGGCGCGCGATCGGCTGGGCGGTCGCGACCGCGTGCGGGCTGCTGTTGGTCTCCGTGGCGATCTTCGGTCTGGACACCTGGGTGCGCTGGGCGACCGAGCTGCCAAAGTTCCAGGCGTATCTCACCAGCCGCGGGATCGATCGCGCCGATGTGGGCATCTACGGTCTTGCCCGGACTCTGGGGCTGCCGGGCTGGATGTTCCTTCTCGGGATCCCGCTGGGCGTCGCGACCAGCTGGCTGGTGTTTCGCAAGGAAGCGGCGCCGGTCGACCGATATGCTGCATTCGCGGTCTCGAGCGTGCTGATGTCGCCCTATACGCTCGGCTATGACCTGAGCGGGCTTACCTTCGCTTCAGTCGCCATGCTGCTGGATACGAAGCGCTCGCCTTTGATCTGGCTCGCGGCCGCGCTGATCGTCAGCTCGGTCTTCGCGAATATCGGGATCATCCTGCTCGCGGCGATGCTGAGTTACGAAGCGCTCAGGAGGTCTCGTCCGCCGATGTAGCATCGCGGCTCACAGGATTCCTCCGCCAAGCATCAGCCGGACGATTCCGATCACGATCACGAACAGGTTGAGATTGCGGCCTGCCGTGCCGCGCGAGATCATCCCGATCACGGCGCCGATGATCGCCAGCGGAATGATCAGCCAGTTCGCCCAGCCGAGCAGGGGCAGGAAGGCGATCAGCGCGAACACCAGCGCGACCGAGCCGATGATCAGCGAGACGAGATTGAACATAGGCAGTCGTCTACCATCATTCCGGCGGCTGCGGCAGCCGCGGCGAACGGGAGCGCACGAGCGCGGCGACATAGAGGCCCAGCGCCAACCAGATCGCCGGAAAAGCGATGGCATGGGCCATCGTGAACGGCTCGCCGTACAGCAGCACGGCGATGAGGAACTGCAAAGTCGGCGCAAGGAACTGGAGCATTCCGAGGGTCGAATACGGCAGGCGCCTCGCGGCGGCGGTGAAGAGCAGGAGCGGCGTCGTCGAGGCGACTCCCGACGCGATCAGCAAGCCCGTTTCCAGCCCGTCGGTGCCCATGACCGGCGCTCCGGCTGCGCCGCGCCACGCCAGCCAGATCAGGGCCACCGGAAAGAGGATCGCGGTCTCGATGCCGAGGCCGGTGATCGCGTCGGCAGGGACGATCTTCCTCAAGAGGCCGTAGAGCGCGAAGGTGACGCAAAGCGTGAGGCTGATCCACAGCTGGCCGATGGCGCCGGCGGCGAGCACCGAAATGCCCGCTGCGGCGATGAGGACCGCAGTCCACTGCAGCCGGTTCAACCGCTCGTGGAGGACGAAGCGGCCGAGCAGCACGTTGGCGAGAGGATTGAGGTAATAGCCGAAGCTCGCCGCGAGGATGTGGCCGCTGGTGACGGCATAGACGTAGAGCAGCCAGTTGCCGCCGATGAGAAGCGCCGTCAGCGTGAGCACGCCGAGCGTCTTGCGGCTCTTCGCGGCGC
>CBHTSV010000096.1:0-2445 GCA_966095215.1 uncultured Sphingomonas sp.
AAGACGCGACATTTTATCGGCAAATGCGCGAGGCTCGACATTTTCGGCACGCGCAGCCTGGGCCATCTTGAGACCATGTTCGTCGGTGCCGGTCTGGAAGCGCACATCCCTGCCCTGCGACCGCTGGAACCGCGCGATCGCATCTGCGGCTATCGCTTCATAGGCGTGACCGATATGCGGGGGGCCGTTGGGGTAGCTGATCGCGGTCGTGATGTAGAAGGGCTCGGACATGTGCCTGAGCACGTAGCGGCGGCGGCCTAGCGCTTCAAGGAAGCGGGTTCGGCGACCTCGGCTAGGATACCGCCGATCTGAAAGACCGTCGCAGCGGGGTCCAATGAAAGACGCGGCGCAATGGCCGCGAGCTCACGCGCCTTGGCGTAAGCGTCGAGTGCGCGTTCCCGAGGTGAGCCGTCCAGCTGACGGGCTTCGCGGGCGATCAGCGAGGGCGCGAGGTCGAGGAAGGCCGCATAACGGTCGCCGGAGGCTTTCTTGCCCAGTTCCAGCGCCAGTTCGGAGCGCCGGGCATTGGTCGGATCACCCTGCCGGAGGATTGCCAGCGCGGCATCCTCAAGCTTGGCGAGACCCAGCTCCGCGAAGGCGAGCGCCCTCCCCGCCGAACCGAAAGACATGGCGATGATCTTCTGGCGTTCCGCAGCGCTGACATCTGGAGCTTGAGATTCCACGATTGACGTCATGGCGTCGTCGCTCAGCGACTGAAAATCCAGGCGCCGGCAGCGGGAGCGGATAGTCGGCAGAAGCCGGCCGGGTGCATGGCTGACAAGGAAGAAGATCGTGTTCGGCGGCGGCTCCTCGAGGATCTTGAGGAGCGCGTTGGCGCCTGAAGGCTCGAGCTCATCGACCGTGTCGATTACCGCGACGCGCCAGGGCGACAGCGCTGAAGTCAGCGTCAGGAATTCGCCGAGCTCACGCACCTGATCCACGCTGATGTTGCGCGCAAGATTGCCGGTCCTCTCGTTCTCGAGCCGCTGAAGCCAGCGCATGTCGGGATGGCTGCCGGCCTCGACCAGCTTCACGATAGGATGATCGTCCGGTGTTTCGATGCCTGGAAGGTCGAAGGGCGGACCTGCGGCATCCGCAAGCACGCGCCGAACGGCCGCATGGGCGAAGCTCGCCTTGCCGACGCCCTTGGGCCCTGCAAGCAGCCACGCATGGTGCAGCTTGCGAGAGGCCCAAGCGCTCGCGAACTGCTCGACCGCCTTATCCTGGCCGACGATCACGGCAGCAGGTTCGCGATGGCCTCAAGCAGGCGTCGAGTCACCTCTTCGGCGGGGCCTGACGCATCGACCAGCTTCACCCGCTCCGGCTCCTCGCCGGCGATGATGTGAAACGCCGCTTCGACCTTGCGGTGATAGTCGTCGGACCTGCCGCCGATTCGATCGCTTCCACCCGTATCTCGCGCCCGCGCGCGATCCGGGCCCTCGTCGAGTGTCAGGACGAGTGTGCGGCTCGGAAACAGTCCCTCGATTGCAAAGCTGTTGATCGCTCGCACCGTTTCAATGCCGAGGCCTCCTGCGCCGCCCTGATAGGCGAGCGAGCTGTCGACGAACCGATCAGAGAGCACCCATTTGCCCGCTTCGAGCGCCGGACGAATGGTCTTGTCGACATGGTCCGCGCGCGCGGCCGCGAACAGCAGCGCTTCCGCATGTGCGCCCCAGCGCTCTTCCGCGCCGCCAAGCAGGAGGTTTCGGATCGATTCCGCACCATCGCTTCCGCCCGGCTCACGCGTCACGAGAACGTCGATCCCGCGGTCGCGCAGGGCGCTGGCAAGCGCCCGAAGTTGCGTGGACTTGCCGACTCCCTCCCCGCCCTCGAGGCTGATGAAATGCCCCCGGCTCACGCCATCCCGAACAGCGACTTGAAGCCCAGCCAGATTCGCCCGAAGAAGCCGGCCTGCGACACCTCCGCGCCTGCGACGAGCGGGACCACCTGCGGCGGAGTGTCGCTGGTCGTGATGACGAGATCGGCAATGTGCTGGCCCTTGGCGATCGGGGCGGCGACCGGACCCTGATAGCGGACCTTCATTTTCACCGGTCCGCTGGCGAGGCCAGCCGGAACCGTGACGGCGAGATTGCGCGGAGCGACGAGCGGCACTTCGCTTTCGCTGCCCATCTGAACGCTGGCGGTGCCGACCTTCTGGCCCGAGCTGAAAAGCTGCTTCGCCTGCCAGGCGTTGAAGCCCCACTGCATCAGCCGCGTCGACTCCTGCACGCGCGCGTTCCAGCTATCGAGTCCCGCGACGACCTCGATCAGGCGGCGCCCGTTCTGGTCCGCCGAACCGGTGAAGCCGTAGCCCGCCTCATCCGTGTGCCCGGTCTTCAGGCCATCCGCGCCCGGTATCTTGCCGAGGATCGGGTTGCGGTTCTGCTGGGTGATGTCCTGGTTCGACCCGAGCGTCTTCCCCCAGGTGAAGCTCGGCTGCGAATA
>CBHTSV010000097.1:0-4793 GCA_966095215.1 uncultured Sphingomonas sp.
CGCGCGCGCCTGGTGCCGCATGAGAACGATGTTCACCGCATAACATAAAGCCGAGCCGAGGATTGCGGCCGTGCCGAAAAGCACATTCTCGCCGACCGCCGAGCGCGACTGCCCCAGCACGATCGCGATCACGCCGCTGAAGGCGAGGAGCGAGCCGGCGATCGATCGCGGGCCGATGTCTTCCTTGAGGAACACGGCGGCGAGCAGGAGCGCGATCAGCGGAGCGATGAAGGTCAGCGCGATCGCCTGAGCGAGCGGAACCCGGCCGATGCCCCAGAAGAACAGGAAGGCCATGACCGTCACGATCAGGCCTCGGGCGATGTGGATCCTGAGCGTCTTCCGGCTCGGCCATCGGCCGCGCCTCGGGAGATAGAGGACCGCGCTGACGCCGAGGTTGAGAAGCGAGCGCCACACGCTGACCGCGATAATTCCGATCACGAGAACGAGATGCTTCATCACCGCGTCCATGATCGACAGCACCGCGACCGCGCCGAGCGCGGCGGCGAATGCCCGGACTGGATGCTGGTCGACGCGGTTCACGCGCCGCGCTTAGCGTCTATCGATTCGGAACGTCGAGAGGTGCTGCCGTCGTGTCCTGGATCAGCAGCGGCGGCTGCTTGTTCGACGAAGCTACGCCGCCGGCGAGCGCTCCACCCAAAGCAAGGATCAACAGCAGCTTGGTCACGACGCCAAGCTGCGCCGATAAGGTTAGGGAAGCCTAACCTTACTCCGCCGCGTCGAGCGTTTGTTCGGCGGCCGCAGCGGCTTCGATCTCCGCTGCCTTCTCTTCGACCAGCTTCACGATGTGGTCGATCATTTCCTCGTCGCGCACATGATGGTCGGTGATGCCAGACAAATAGACCATGTGCTTGCCCTGGCCGCCGCCGGTGATCCCGATGTCGGTCTCGCGCGCCTCGCCGGGTCCGTTGACGACGCAGCCGAGTACCGACAGCGACATCGGCGTCTTGATGTGCTGCAGCCGCTCCTCGAGCGCCTCGACCGTGCGGATCACGTCGAAGCCCTGCCGAGCGCAGCTCGGGCAGGAGACGACGCGGACTCCACGGCTGCGAATGCCCAGCGCCTTCAATATCTCGTAGCCGACGCGGACTTCTTCCTCCGGCTCCGCGGACAGTGAGACGCGGATTGTGTCGCCGATTCCGGCCCACAGCAGGTTGCCGATGCCGATGGCCGACTTGACGGTCCCGCCGATGAGGCCGCCGGCCTCGGTGATGCCGAGGTGCAGCGGGCAATCCACCTCGCTTGCCAATTGCTGGTAGGCGGCGACGGCGAGGAACACGTCGCTGGCTTTGACCGCTACCTTGTACTCGCGGAAGCCGTGGTCCTCGAGGATGCGGATATGATCGAGCGCGCTCTCGACCAGCGCCTCGGGGCAAGGCTCACCATATTTCTCGAGCAGGTCCTTCTCGAGGCTTCCGGCGTTGACCCCGATGCGGATCGCGCAGCCGTTGGCGCGCGCCGCGGCGATCACTTCCCGGACGCGCTCCTCCGAGCCGATATTGCCGGGATTGATTCGCAGGCACGCCGCCCCCGCGTCCGCCGCCTCGAGTGCGCGCTTGTAGTGGAAGTGGATGTCGGCGACGATCGGCACTCGCGCCGCGCGCACGATCTCCTTCAACGCGGCCGTCGCCCCCGCGGTAGGGCAGGACACGCGGATGATGTCCGCCCCTGCATCCTCACAGCGGCGGATCTGGTTTATCGTCGCTTTCGCGTCCTCGGTCGGCGTGTTGGTCATGGTCTGGACGCTGATCGGCGCGTCTCCGCCCACGGGGACGGAGCCGACCATGATCTGCCGTGACTTGCGCCGTTCGATGTCGCGCCAGGGGCGGATGGAAGACATGGCGGCCATATAGGCAATCGGCCCCACGAGGAAAACCGCGCCTTTGGATTCGCGCCACTTATCCCGTTGTGTTAACAGAGTTAACGAAGACTCAGGGGGCAGGGTCGATGCTCAAGCTGGCCGAAGTGCCGCACGACCAGCGAGCGTCCCAAGCGGGCGCGGCGCATTCGCGCCCTCGTCCGCGGCGTCAGCACCTCTATTACGCCTTCCTGAGTTACAGCCACAAGGACCAGGAAGCCGCCGACTGGCTGCACGACGAGCTGGAGAACTTCCGGGTGCCGCGCGCGCTCGCCGGACGACTGACCGAGAACGGCGTCATCCCGAAGCAGCTCAAGCCGATCTTTCGCGACCGGCAGGAGCTCGCGGCCGCTGACGATCTCGGCGAGGAAATCCGCGAGGCCCTCGACGCATCCCGCTTCCTTATCGTCCTGTGCTCGCCCGATGCGGCCAAGTCGCGCTGGACGAATGCCGAGATCGAGGCCTTCAAGCGCAGCCATCCGGATGGTGGCGTGCTGGCGGTCATCGTCGGCGGCGAGCCCTTCGCGAGCGACGCCCCCGGCTTCGCTGACCTGGAATGCTTCCCGCCGGCATTGACCCATAGATATGACCGGCGCGGCCGACCGACGGGAAAGAGGGTGGAACCGCTTGCGGCCGACCTGCGCGAGACCGGCGATGGGCGCCGGCTGGGCGTCCTCAAGCTCGTCGCCGGCATGCTTGGCGTCGGTCTGGACGAGCTGGTCCAGCGGGAAGCGGTCAAGCGCCACCGGCGCCTCGCTTGGCTCGCAGCCGCTTCGATCGCCGGAATGGGAGTGACGAGCACGCTTGCGATCACGGCGATCCAGGCGCGCGACGCGGCTCGCGACCAGCGCCGCGAAGCGGAAGGGCTCGTCGCCTTCATGGTTGGCGACCTAAAGGACAAGCTGGAGCCGATCGGCCGCCTCGACGCCCTCGATGGCGTCGGCGCGCGAGTGCTTGCCTATTACAGCAAACAGGCCCCTTCAGTGCTTTCCGACGCAGCGCTTATCCAGCGGTCGGGGGCGCTCAGCCTTACGGAACTGGTCGCAAACCTGGGCGGTTTTATTAACGCCGCGGAGCGACTGTATCGCGAGGCTGCCGCGGGATCGGCCGAAGCGGTCCAGCGCAATCCTGACGATGCGCAACGGCTGTTCGAGCATGCCCAGAACGTCGTCCCGATCGGCGAGATCGCGCGCAGCCGCGGCGACATGAATGAGGCGGAGAAGCAATATCGGGAATATAAGGCTCTCGCCGATCGGATGATCGCGATCGAGCCCAACAATCTCCAGTGGCGCATGGAGGTGCAATATTCCCGGGAGAACCTTGGCATCGTCCTCTACAACCGGAGGCGATACACCGAGGCCGCCGCGCTTTTCGAGGGATCGTTGCGCCCGATGGAATCATTGGCGTCGATCGACCCGGACAATAAGGAATATCAGCGGGAAACGAGCAACGATCTCGGCTGGGGCGCACAGACCCAATGGGTCCTCGGCCGCTTCGACGCGGCGATTTCGCTGCGTCAGAAGCAGGTCTCCTTCCTCGAGGATCGCCTGAAGGGAAATAACGACGTCCTGCTGCGCCAGCAGTTGATTCCGGCGCACCTGGCGCTGGGCCTGCTGTACACGCAACGCGGGCAGGTCGAGCGCGGCAATGAGGAACTTCGCCTGGCGCTCGCCGAGGCCAATCGCCTGATTTCGATCGAGCCGACCAACAGCACCTGGAAGGACCATGCCGCGAACGTCCGGCTCGAGCTTGCGAGGAACCTGTTGTCGATTGGACAGCGTGAGGAAGCAGCGCGGCAAATCTCCGACGCATGCCAGGTCGCCGCTGCTCATCGTCCGCGCGATCCGGGCGTCGCGCGATGGCGCATGCTTCAGACGAACTGCCTCGACCGACGGGCACGCCTTGCCCTCGCCTCGGGTGCCAGGGCTGAGGCCTCTGCGCTCGCCGAGCGCGCGCTCGCGTCGGTGCGCTCCGAAAGCAGCGAGGATCCCGTCTTCGATCATTACCGTGTTGCCGCCCAGTCTCGACTGCTCGGCGATATCCGTCAGCGTAATGGGGACGAACCGGGCGCGACCGCGGCCTGGTCCGCCGGCCTGGGCCAACTGCCGTCGAACGTGGCGGAGCGTCCGTGGGAAATGAACGAGCGCGCAGAGCTGCTGAGGCGCCTGGGCCGCGCCGACGAAGCTCGGCCGCTGGCCGATCAGCTAGCCGCCATGGGATTTCGTAACGTCAGCTGAAGGGAGAAAGTCATGGATCAGGAACTCGTCATGGAACCGAGGCACGGCGCGCATGGAACGGCCGAAGCGGGAAAGCCGTGGGACGTCGAGATCGACGTACATCTGGTGAAGGCGTGCCCCGACCCGGTCTTCCATCTCGACACCTACCTGCCGATCGATCCGGCGACTGGCTATATCCAGTTCGACAACAACCATCGGCCTGGCTTCAACGTCACGTTCAACCTTTATGACGAAACCGGCGCCGGCTATACTTTTCCGCCGCAGTCGAAGGTCGACGACGCCTGCTGGTCGCAGCTCGGCACGGCCTGTCCCAAGACGGCCAAGTGGGACGTACTCCAGCCGCGCAACGTCAGCCCCGATAGGCTCTCGTTGACAGTTTTCAATGACAATCCAGGTCCGCCGAATGGACCGCTTGGCGTGTTCAAGTACGCGCTTCGTGTGACGAAGGACAACGGCGCCAACTACTGCGATCTCGATCCGGGTGGTGTCGACAACAATGGCGCGAGGACCTTCGTAAGCGAATGATTCGAGTGCAGCCGCTCGGGGCGGCTCAATGTGTGACATAGAGGGAGGAAATTATGGCTAGTGTCATGGCGCGAGCACAGTGCCGACCCGAGCAAGGGAATCCAAATGCACCGAACGAGGGTCAAATCGACGTGTGGCTGACGAAAGGATGCCCG
>CBHTSV010000098.1:0-2436 GCA_966095215.1 uncultured Sphingomonas sp.
AACAGGTCGAAATCGCGCACCTGCCACATGGCCTTTCGAACCAGCCTGAGCCCTTCGGGAGAGCCGCGGAGGAAAACGTCGCGGCCCACGCGGTCGCGGCCCAGCAGCCGCGCGCCCGCCTCGCGCATGGCGTCCAGGCGCTGGAGGCGCATCTGCAGCCGCAGCGCAATCTCCTCGGGGCTCGGATCGGCCTCGGGGTCCTTGGGCAGAAGCAGGCAGGATTTGAGGTAGGCGAGCCACGCCGCCATCACGAGATAATCGGCCGCGATCTCGAGCTTCAGCGCCCGAGCTTCGGCCAGATATGCCAGATACTGCTCGACGAGTGCGAGGATGGAGATTTGCGCGAGGTCGACCTTCTGCGCACGGGCCAGGCTCAGCAAAAGGTCGAGCGGCCCCTCCCAGCCATCGAGGCTCAGGTTGAGCTCGTCCGACTGACGGATGGGCCGTTCTTCGAAGTCCTCCTCCACGCCGCGCAGGATATCCATCAGTCGTGGCCCTGCGAAGGCAGGACCACATTCTCTTGGGGATAACTAGCGGCGGCGCCGGGCAACCGAGGCCGGTGACCCGCCGCGTGCTTCTCCGACCGCTTCATAGATGAAACGCTCGACGTCGAGCCGCATTGAATGGAGCGCGTCGGGGTTCAGATAGACCATGTGGCCTGACGGATAGTAACGATACTCGAGGTTCCGCTGCTGCGCCGGCTCCAGCATCATGTGGTTGAGGTCGTACTCGGTGCCGAAGAAGGGCGTCGCCATGTCGTACCAGCCGTTGAGCGAGAGCACCTTGAGATACGGGTTCTCGCGCATCGCCGCGGCGAGGTCGATCGCCGTGTTCGGCGCATTCAAGGTGAAGCGGACACCCGGCGCCTTGTGGCTGAAGTCCCACTTGAAGCCATCTTCCTCGCTGGCGCTCGCGCGGTAGGCCATGTTGGTCTGATAGCCGAGGTCGTTCGCCAGATAATTGTTCAGCGTCCCGATGAAGGCGCCGCTGATCGCGGTGTCGGACGCGTCATATTCGGGACTTTCGCCCGCGGCATCGGGATCGACGCCAGTGTAGCGCGAGTCATAGCGGCCGACCGTTTCGCGCTCGTCGCGGAGCAGCTCCTTGCGGAAGCGAGAGAGGTCGACGCGGAGGTTCGCCCGCTCGATGAAGTCCGCCGACAGGCCCGTGAGCGCGCTCATCTGCCGGGCGACGGCATCGCGCTCTGCCTGGCTGATCGCCTGGCCCTTCTCGAGCGCCGCGGCGTAGGGACCCTCGGCAAACGCTCGTCCCAGCGCTGCAGCTTCCTCGACCGTCGCGGGCGGGTTGACCATCTTGTGATGGTACCAGGCCGTCGCGGCATAGCTCGGCAGATAGTTAAGATAGTCGCGGTCGAGGCCCGGCTGACGCCGTCCGTAATTCATGATCGACGACAGGAGGACGACGCCGTTCAGCGCCATGCCGCGGTCCTGCAGCTGGTAAGCCAGCGCGCCCGACCGCGTCGTGCCGTAGCTCTCGCCGAACAGGAACTTGGGGCTGTCCCAGCGGCTGAACTTTGTCACGTAGCGGATGATCGCCTTGGCGAAAGCATCAGCGTCCTGGTCGACACCGTAGAAGTCGCTGCCCTTCGCGTCGCCGAGCGCCCGCGAATAGCCGGTGCCCGGCGCGTCGATGAACACCATGTCGGTCGAGCCGAGCAGGGTGTCGGGATTCGGCCCGAAGTTGAACGGTGCGGGGCGGATCGTCTCGGGATTGCCCGTCTCGAGCCGCATAGGCCCGAACGAACCCATCCGCAGCCACAGCGAGGCGGAGCCCGGCCCACCGTTGTAGAAGAACATCACCGGCCGCCGCGAGCTCGGCGCGCGGTCGAGCGTATAGGCCGTGTAGAAGATGCTCGCCTTGGGCTTGCCCGCGACGTCGCGGATGGTCAGCGTGCCGGCCGTCGCGGTGTACGGCAGATTTCGTCCACTGACCGCGACGCTGTGCCGAGTGCTCACCACGCGCTCGTCGACCGGCGCGTCGGCATAACCGCTCTTCGCCGCATCGATCAGCGCTTCCGAATGAAGCGCATAGAGGCTCTTCGACTTGTCCGGCGCGGACTGCGCGAGAGCGGGTGAAGCGAGGACGGAGGCGGCGGCGAGCAGGATGATCGGCAGACGCATCAAGCTGGGACTTTCGGCTGGAGTGTCGAGGAACAGGCAGGTTTTTGACGAGGGAAAGGTTTTATTGAGCAACCCTATCGATCAACGGCCGTCAGTCGTCGACGAATGTAGGTCGCTCAGGCGAGCGCCAGGAGCGTGTCGCGCTTGGCGACCGACTCGGCAAAATCGGGCCCGTCGTCATCCGTCATCGTTGTCGCCATCGCCCGGGAAAGCCGCGCCTCGCCTTCCGCGCTGATCGGCGGAACCGCAGCTGCGACCGCAACCATCTCGCCCATCTTGCCCGAACAGTGGAGCG
>CBHTSV010000099.1:0-10800 GCA_966095215.1 uncultured Sphingomonas sp.
CACCATTCTGCAAGATGAACTCATTTGAAAACGGCAGATTTCCGACGCTGCGGATGCAGATGGACCTCGGCGGACATAAAAAAACAACCTTGCCAAGGTTGGGGTCGAGGGTTCGAATCCCTTCGCCCGCTCCAGCGCTTCCAACGACATGCGCGACTTATCGAGCGAGCCGATTACGGCAATCCAAACAACTTGTTTCAAATCAGCTGCCGCTGCTCCCAACTCCATCATGCGAGCGGTAAAAGCTGCGCTGCGTGCTGGCCGAGTCTTGGGGTCAGTCCCCAACGACCCGGGACAAGGAGAATTGAAGATGAGCGCCGATGAAGGCCTGATCCTGCACAATGTTTCGCTTCGCACGCCGACCGATTTGTCGAGCGAGGGCGTCCGCGACATTTCGGGGGCGCTCAACGCGCTGCTCGCCGGCATGTTTGCGCTCTACCTGAAGACGAAGAATTTCCACTGGCACGTCTCGGGCCCGTACTTCCGCGACTATCACCTGCTGCTCGACGAGCAGGCGGACCAGATTTTCGCAACCACGGACCCGATTGCCGAGCGCGTGCGCAAGATCGGCGGAACGACGCTGAGGTCGATCGGGCAGATCGCGGCTCAGAAGCGGCTGCTCGACAACGATGCCGCTTACGTAACTCCGCTGGACATGCTCGCCGAGCTTCGCGACGACAACAAGCAGCTCGTGAATGAAATGCGCCGCACGCATGCATTGTGCGACGAGCATCACGACGTCGCGACGGCAAGCCTGCTCGAAGTGTGGATCGATGAAGCCGAACGGCGGACGTGGTTCCTCTTCGAGGCGAGTCGAGCGGCCGAACCGGCCTGATGGCCGTTCGCATGTTATTGAGGGGCGAGAAGAAGGAGTGACGCCATGTCGGAACAGGCTGAACTGACCCGCCCCGAGCCCCGCGAAAAATTCCAGACGGTGAATCCGGCAACGGGGGAGCCTGGACGGTCGTACGACCAGCACAGCATCGAGCAGGCACACGAAGCCGCCGCGGCGGCGCACAAGGCTTTCCTCGAATGGCGCCGGACCTCGTTCGACCAGCGCGCCGCCGTCGTCCGCAAGGCCGCCGAGCTGCTGCGTGCGCGCAAGGACGAATATGCGGGGCTGATGACCGAGGAGATGGGCAAAACCATCGACGACGGTCGCGCCGAGGTAGAAAAATGCGCGACCAACTGTGACTGGTTTGCCGATCACGCGGCTGAGTATCTCGCCGACGAGCCGCGCGACATTGGCGGGCCGGAGGCCTTCGTCACTTTCAATCCGCTGGGCGTGGTCCTCGCGGTCATGCCGTGGAACTTCCCCTTCTGGCAGGTCTTCCGCTTCGCCGCACCGGCGTTGATGGCCGGCAACGGAGCGCTGCTGAAGCATGCGAGCAACGTCCCCGGCTGCGCGCTGACGATCGAGCAGGTGCTGCACGATGCCGGCGTTCCGCGCGACCTCTTCCGGACCTTGATCCTGCCGAGCAGCGACGTCGAGGCGCTGATCAAGGACGACAATGTTGCCGCCGTCACGCTGACCGGCAGCGTCGCCGCCGGCAAGGCGGTCGCGACTGCCGCGGCATCGGTGCTCAAGAAATGTGTGCTCGAGCTCGGAGGCTCCGATGCTTACGTTGTCCTCGAAGACGCGGACATCCGAGCTGCGGCCAAAATCGCGGCGACTGCTCGGATGGTGAACGGCGGGCAGAGCTGTATCGCAGGAAAGCGCTTCATCGTAGTTCGCCCGGTGCTGGAGCAGTTCGAATCGGCGCTCGTGGATGCGATGCGCGCTTACGAGATGGGCGACCCCGCCAAGGACGGCACGAAGCTCGGTCCCATGCAGAGCATCAAGGCACGCGACGAGATCCACCGGCAGGTGACCGAGAGCGTGCGTAAGGGCGCTCGCCTGCTGCTCGGCGGGCACGTGCCCGATCGGCCGGGCGCCTGGTATCCTGCGACGGCGCTCACCAACGTGCTTCCCGGCCAGCCGGCGCATGACGAGGAGGTCTTCGGGCCCGTCGCCGCGATCATCGCCGCGGAGGACGAGAAGGATGCGATCCGCATCGCGAACCGGAGCGAATTCGGCTTGGGCTCAGGAGTGCTGACGGGCAATCCCGAGCGCGGCCGGCGAATCGCGGCGGAGGAGCTCGACGCGGGCTTGAGCTTCGTCAACGAGAATGTCCGCTCCGATCCGCGAATGCCCTTCGGCGGGGTCAAGCACTCGGGCTACGGCCGCGAGTGCGGCGAATTCGGCATCCGCGAGTTCACCAACATCAAGAGCGTGCATGTACGTCCGCTCGAAGCCGCGGAAACATCGCGCACCGAATAGCTCAGTCTTTTTCGGCCTTCTCTTCGACCGAGCCGATGTCGCCATAAAAGCGGGTTCCGACCAGCCCGCTCACGAGCGCGGAGATCCGCCCGCCGCGCGGAAGATCGTCCGGGTCGAACTCGACCTCAGCGACCGTGAGCGGCGGCAGGCTCGCGCCGCGCAGCTTCGCGTTGAACGCCGCAAGATCGCCCGTCTGGAACGCCGCCCACCGGGCCTCGACGTCCTTGAGCTCGCGGTCGAGCGCGTCGACGCGGGCCATCTGATAGTCGGTCGGCCGGTCCTCGACGGAGTTGATCGCGCCATAGACGTCGTCGGCGTGCTCGCGGAGTCGCTCTTCACCGGTGATCGCTCCGCCCTCCTTCGTCGCGACGATCTCCTTCCGAAGGTCGTCGGCCTTGGCGGACAGCTGCGCTGCGGCTGACTTGACGTCGGCCGGCGCGGTCGCGCTCGAGGCGAGGGCTCCCGCCTGCTGGCGCACCGCATTGATCTGCGCGACGAGCTTGCTCATCCGCTCGAACATCGACTTCACGCGCTCCGACGCGGCGAACTGCGCCTGCCGGTCGGCGACGGTGAAGGTCGCCCTCTTGTCGAGCGTGATCGTTAGCGGCTCGGTCACGACCTGGCCGGCCTTGGTCAGTCGGACGGCATAGGTCCCCGGAAGGTAGCGCTGACCGAAGGCGGAATTGCCGGCGAGCGAGGCGGCGGGAGGCACTTGCGGGGGCTTGGTGCGCATCGACCAGCTCACGCGATTGAGGCCGCGACGCTTGGCCGCGGGCACCTCGTCGACGACGTTGCCGTTTGCATCGAGGATCTCGAGCTTCATTCGCCCGATCACGTGCCGGGCCTTCTGATAATAAGTGATCACGGCTCCGCCGGGCGGATTGTCGCCTGCGTAGGATGCGTCACCCTCGACCCAGCCTCCGCCGCCTTGGATTCGTTCCTCGATCGGCTTTCCGGGGAGCAGCGCGACGTTGCTGGCGAGGATGGGGCTGGTCAGCTCGCGCAAGGGGCTGATGTCGTCCACCACCCAGATCCCGCGGCCATGCGTCGCGAGCACGAGATCGTCATCGCGGTCCTGGAGCGCGAGGTCGCGAACGGCCACACCGTCGGGGAAGCCCGTCGGCTTGAACTGCGCCCAGCTTTGCCCGCCGTTCAGGCTCATGAACAGGCCGAACTCGGTGCCGAGGACGAGGATGTTCGGATTGACGCGATCTTCCTTGATCACGTGAGCATAGCCGCGGACGCCCGGCGTTCCCGGACCGATCAGCCGCTGCCATGTCCGGCCGTAGTCGCTGGTCCGATAGAGATAAGTCCCCATGTCGCCATAAGCGTGGCGGTCGTCGGTGACGTAGGCGACGGCCGGATTGTAGCGGCTCGCCTCGAGCCAGCTGATCCAGTTGCCCTGCGGCATTCCGATATTCGCCGTCACGTTCGTCCAGCTCTTGCCCCCGTCGCGGGTCAGCTGGACGTTGCCGTCGTCGGTGCCGACCCAGATCTGCCCCGCCGCGCGCGGGCTCTCCGAGATCGAGTAGATCGTGGTGTTCATCTCGGCGGATGAATTGTCGACCGTGATCCCGCCCGACTGCTCCTGCCGCTGGCGGATCGGATCGTTGGTGGTGAGATCCGGCGAAATCCGGTCCCAGGTCACGCCATGATCGCGGCTTCGGAACAGGAATTGCGATCCGATGTAGATCGTGCCCTTCTCGTTGGGCGAGAGCGCGATCGGCGTGTTCCAGTTGTAGCGCAGCTTCTCCTTGTATCCGCCCTGCGGCTGGATGTTCCGCTGCTCGAGGGTCTTGCGGTTGATCCGCCCGATGTGCCCGCCCTGATATTCGGCATAAGCGAAATTCGGGTCGGACGGGTCGGAGAAGGCCCAGAAGCCGTCGCCGCCGAACAGATTCTCCCACCGGCTGTTGGTGATCCCGCCCGGATATTCCTGGTCGCCCACCCAGCTGCTGTTGTCCTGCAGGCCTCCATAGACCTGGTACGGGTCCTTCGTGTCGGTGCTGACATGGTAGAACTGGCTGACAGGAAGGTTGTTCGCCTTCCACCAGCGGACTCCGCCGTCATAGCTGTACCAGAGTCCGCCGTCGTCTCCGCCGACGATATATTTGGTGTTCGCCGGGTCGATCCAGACGTCGTGCCAGTCGCCGTGCGACCCGCCCGCGGCATTGGAGAAGCTCTTGCCGCCGTCTTCCGACGCGATGAGCGACAAGCCCATCTTGAAGAGACGGTCGGGATTCTTTGGGTCGACCACCAGCCGCGAGAAATAGAAAGGGCGCCACACCATGCCCTGGCTGCGATCGCGCTCCTCCCAGGTGAGGCCGCCATTGTCCGACACGTAGAGCGCCGAGCGCGGGTTCTCGATAAAGGCATAGACGCGCTTGGGATTTGACGGCGCGTAGGCGACCTCCAGCCGGCCCCATGGATAGGCCGGGAGGCCCTTCCGGTTATCGGCCGTCAGATAGGTCCAAGTCCGTCCGCCGTCACGGCTTTCGGCGAAGCGGCTTCCTGACGGCTGGTCGGGCCCGTGGCCGCCCGAACGATATTCGTAGGGCTTGCGGCGGAAGTCCCACGTGCCGGCGAGCAGGTGCTCGGGATTGGACGGGTCCATCGTGACTGACGAGCAGCCCGTCGACACGTTTGCGCCCTTGAGCACCAGGGACCAGCTCTTGCCGCCGTCGGTCGTCTTGTAGAGCCCCCGGTCGGGAGAGTCAGACCACAGGGCGCCGGGCGCGCAGACATAGACGATATTGCCATTCTTCGGATGGACGATGATCCGGACGATCCGCTCGGTCGTCGGAAGGCCGACGTTCGTCCACGTCTCTCCGCCGTCGGTCGACTTGTAGACGCCGTTTCCGACCGAGACGGAGTTGCGCGTCCAGCTCTCGCCCGTGCCGACCCACATGACGTCCTTGTCCGTCGGGTCCAGGGCGACGGCTCCGATGGACTGGACCGGCTGCTTGTCGAAGACCGGCTTGAAGCTGGTTCCGCCGTCTTCGGATTTCCACACGCCGCCAGATGCCGAGCCGACGAGCAGGGTGACCTTCCCGTCCTTCTCCTGGCGGCCCGCAACGGCGGCGATTCGGCCCGACATGGTGGCCGAGCCGATGTTGCGGATCCCGAGCCCGGAAATGGCAGCGCTGTCGAATCTTTGGGCGGCGGCCGGAGCGGCTGCGAACGCGGCGGATGCGAGCAGGATCGTACGCAGCATGGCTCTCACTCCCCCTTCGGCGACTTGGATGGATTGGCGGGCGGTTCTTTGGTTTCCGCGGGCGGCTTGGCTTGGGGCTTCTTCGCCTGAGGCTTCTGCGATGCATCCGGCGGCTCACCACCCGCTTTCGACGGAGTTGCAGGCCCATGCGGCTCGGCGAAGAAATCGGCGCTGATGGGCGGATTGGCCGTCGCGCTCGCAAGGATGATTCGGGTCCGCTGGTTGGGCTGCCCCTGCGTCCAGCTTTCGATCGACATCGGGAAATAGACGCCGCCGACTTTCTCATAGTCGCCAAGCTCGTTCTCGCCGGTCTGCTGCGCTCCGCGGATTCGGCGCGTCTCGTCGACCTTGATCTCGAGATAAGTGTCGGGGTCGAGCCAATAGGTGAACTCGTCTCCGTCCTTCTGCGTGACCTTGAGTTTGTAGGCGAGCGTCCCATCGAAATCCTCGCGGCCGAGATACTGGACTCGGCTCCCGTCGGAGCGGGAGGCGAGCAGCGGACCCTCGACCAGCGCACTGTCGGCCAGCGACCGCGCTTCGTCCGCGGACATCCGCTCCGGATCCTTGCGTCCCTGGAAGGGATTGATCTTCCAGGCCCCATGCCCGTCGTAGGACTGCACGACATCGAGGCCTTGCAGGGTCAGGTCCGTCCTTCCGGCCGTCGCCGAGCCGAGCCGCGCGCGCGCTTCCTTGTAGCCCAGCTCGAAGTCGCCGGGGAAAATGACTCGGCCGTCGAAGCTCACGCCCTTGAGCGCGGCAAGCGCCGCGGCTCCGCCGCGTGCTTCCAGGTTCTTGGCGATGAGGCTTTGCGCGTCCTGCGCAGCGGATGGAACGGCCACGACGCCCAACAGCAACGCGGCAAGAGACATGCGGATCGGCATAGTCGGCCCCCCGATGAAGAGGGCGCGACCATGGAACTGCCGTTTCGGCGAATCAAGCCGCGCCCGACGGGATGCAGAACGGTTCAGGCCGCTCGTCGAAGGAAGGCCCGGCACCCGAATGCCGGGCCCTGGTCGCTACATGCTGTTGTTAGTCGTGACGTTCGTCGTCGTTGCGGGTGGATTGACGGTGATCTCGGCGCCGCTTGGGTCGATCCTGACGCGTGTGCCGTTGGGGTCGACGCGGAAGCGCGTGCCGTTCTCCACGACGATCCGGCTTTCGTTCGGGCCTAGAGCGACGCGCGTGCCGCCCGGCTCGATGCGGTAAGTGACGCCATTTTCGACGACGATCCGGCTTCCGGCCGGCCAACCGGTCGTCGCGGTGCTCGCATAGTTTCCGCCGGCCGCGGCGTAATTGCCGCCTTCGGCCGAATAGTTGGCGCCGCTCTCATTGTAGGCCTCGTTGCCATAGGCGGCGTTATTGTATTCCTTGTTGTAGTTGCAGGCAGCGATGCCGAAGCTGATGCCGCACAGGCTCGCCGCCATGATCAAGCGTTTCATGGGCTCTCCTCCTCTCCTCATTTCGGGGAGGGAAGTGTTTCAATGCCGGCGCTGCGCTGGGGTTCCGCCCCTACGCGCGTTACTCAGCCGATCGGCCGTTCCCGGAACCACTTCGTAAGGACGTATTTGGTGCCGCGACGCACCTTCATTCCCTGGTGCAGAGTCGCCGGGTTCGGTCGCCCGTCGGCAAGCAGGTTGTTCCACGCGAGAAGCTTGCCCGTTTCAGGCAGTATGGTCTTGCCGATGGTCTTGAAGCGCGTCGCTCCGCCGTCCTCCGGCTCATTGAGATAGATCATCGCGGTCCAGGTCCGCTGTCCCAGGTCTGCCGTGTGGACGTAGAAGTCGTAGCCGCCGGGCTCGAACGTATCGGTATGCGGCTTGAACTCCTGCCCCGGCGCATAGCGCTGCCCCTGCAACGGTTCGCCCGATCGCGGAGGAAAGCCGAGCAATGCACAAATGCTGTCGTCGACCGACGCGATGACTGGGTGACGCCAGTCGAGGTCGCACGTCTCGCTCGTCCGGAAATTGGCGATTCCAACGTCGTCCGCAATCTCCGAAGGGCGGCGTTTGCGGTCGATGAGCTCGACTAGCGCGGCGCACGTTCCGGCTTCGAGGAAGCGCCGAACGATGAAGAGTTCGAGCTTACGAGTCGGGACGCGCTGGACGCCCGGAGTCGCCCTCAGGCGTTCGGCGGGGCTCGTCTCACTGGAGAGCGTAGCCGGTGCCACGGCTCATTTCGTGCTGCGCGATCACGGCGCGCACGACATTGTTCATCAGCGTCATGCGCACCGGGAGCGGAACCGACGTCAGCTTGATCATGACCGCGACGGAATAGCTCCTGCCGTCTGGACCGGTGAGGATGCCGATGTCGTTATAGCCCGCCTGTTGACTGCCCAGCACTTGCCCGGTGCCGGTCTTGTGGTTCAGCACCCATCCGGGCTTCAGCCCGCCCTTTAGCCGGTTCGCGCCTGTCTTCGTGTTGCTCATGACCGTGAGCAGGCGTTGCGTGGATGCGGGCGAGAGCAGCTCGCCGCGCTTCAGGCGCGCGAGTGCGTTGACGATCGCGGTCGGTGACGCGCCGTCATAGGGGTCGTTGACGTAGCGGTTGAACGCGGCCCTGCGGACGCTGAGCGGAAGCGCGTCCCGCGCCTGGTAGAAGGCGTTGCCGATCGAATAGCTCGGGCTCCAGATCAGCCCGGCGATCTTGCTCTGCAGCGCCCGCTCGCCATTGTAGAAGCGGATCGCGCCGAGATGTTTCGTGGCGATCATGTCCCGCACCGCCTGGGCACCGCCCACGGACCGCATCAACTTGTCATTGGCCGTATTGTCGCTGGTGGTGATCGCCTTGAACATCAGGTCGGCCAAGGTCGTGGTATAGCCGCCGCCAAGGATCTGGGCGGCGATCGGCTGATGGAACAAGGTGAGATCGTCGCGGGTCAGCGTGACCCTGTCGTCGAGCCGTACACGGCCCCTGTCGACAGCATCGAGCGCCGTGATCGAAACCCACAGCTTGCTGACGCTCTGCTGCGGATAGAGCTCCTCGGCTTTCCAGCCGGTGGACCAGCCTTCATCGATCGACTTGACGGCTATCCCGACACGGCCGTCGAAATTGCGCCCGAGCGCGGTGACCTGGTCGCGAATATATTGGGGAGCGGGAGGAATCGGCCGAACGGCTGGGTGAGCTGCCTGTGCAACAGGCGAAGCGACGGGCTGGGGATAGGCCGGCTGAGTTGCCGCCGAAGCGGTGACCTGGGCCGAAGCGCCGATCACCAAAGCCACTCCCAAACGCTTCCAAGCTGACGTCATGGCGTCGCTACTCCCACCGACTTGTCCTCTTTTACCAAAAGCGTAGCGCCATTCAGCTGAATCGACGCTGAGCGCGCAAGGGCAGACTCGCATCATGGGGAGCGATTGCCAACGCGCTTATCCACGGTTTTCTAGCGGCCCAGCAGAGCCGCGGATTCGATCTCGTCTAGAGCCCGGTGAACCGCGACATATCGGCGCGCCTTCGACGTCCAGTCACCCGCTCGGGCCGACCCTGGCATGCGCATCGTCTCGGCGAGCGCCTGGTCGACGTCGCCCGACGACAGGCGCAGCATCGCACGGTTGAAACGCGCGTCTGCGTTGGCGGACGGCAGGTTGGCGCGGTGAACCTCGACCAGCGAGCCGATCTCGCGCTTGAAGTTGGTCCACCAGCTGTCCTGCGGCCCGCCCCCGCGCAGCGTCGGCCCGAGAGTGTCATATTCGGCAATCAGGTCGTTGAGCCGAACCGGCTGGTGCGAACTGGTGATGATCGTCGCGACTGCCTGCTGGTGCTGTTGGCCGAAGCGGTCCACCAGCAGATTCTCGAGATAGCCGAGCGCCACCCCGCGGTCGATCGCGCGGCGGGCGGCGAAGGCGACGACGAGCGCGTCGGCACGGCCGGCGAATCCTTCCGCGCGCTGCGTTGCATTCTCGACGCGCGCGACGCGTTGCTCGAGCTCGGCGACGTTCGCGGCCTGCACAGGCGCCCGCTGCTGCGGTTGCTGAGGAGCGGTCGCCCGTTGCGGCGATGGAACAGCCGTCGGACTGGGCGGGGATGTAACGCCGAGGAAACGGGCGGCGGGCTGATAGCGCGCAAGGCCCCAGGTAGCGGCGCCGGCGCCGACCAGGATCAGCACCAGGCCGATCAGCAGGCGTGCGCTCCAGCTCATGCCCTTTCGGTAGCTTGTTCCGTTCATCCCGCGCGCGACTTGTTGCACAGCCTTGCGGCAAGGGCCAGCAGCGCATCGTCCGTGGGGGTCTCGGCCGCATCGACACATTCCCACCCGCTTCCGGCCGCGTCGGCCGCTTGCGGACTGATTGCGGCTACAACGATCGTGCCACGATCCGCGACCAGCTCGGCCAGGCGCCGTCCGGCGCGCGGGGAGTGGACGAGCGCGACACAGCCGCCCGGAATCTCGCCCAGATTTGCCAACTCCCGCGATCGGTAGACGGTTATCCGCGAGATTGTCTGGGGCGCATTCGCCGCGACATTGTCTTCCCCCGTGAGATGCAGGAGCTTGAGTCTGGGGTCGATCGCCTGGAGCAGCCGCTCCACTCCGCCATCGCCTACGCTTGCGACGTCGAACCCAGCCTCACGAGCGGCGCGGGCGGTGACATCTCCGACGGCATAGACCTGCAGGCCACACAGTCGCGCCAAACCCTCGCCACCATGACGCACCGCATTGGCGCTGGTCAGCAGCAGGCCGTCGAACGCATCGGGATCGGGCACCTGCCATTCGATCGGTTCAACCTCGAACAGCGGGAGGGCAATCGCGTCGATTCCGAGCCGGCGTGCTCGCTCGACGGTGGCGGTCGCGCCGGGCTCAGGGCGCAGGACCAGCACGCGCCTCATTGGGCGGCGAACAGCCTCCGGATCGACTCCGGCGCCTTGGCCAGCATCTCGCGCGCGAGCTTTTCGGGCGTCTTGACGTCACCGCAATCGAACACCGCGCGCTCCTCGACCTTGTCTCTGCCGTCCTCGCTGAAGATTTGCGCGCGCATCCTCAGGTCCCCATCCTCGAGCACACAGAAGGCGGCCACCGGCGACGCGCAGGTTGCGCCCAGCGCACGGGTGAACGCCCGTTCCGCCATCACGCAGTCATAGGTGATCTGGTTGCTGATCGTCGTCAGCACGCTTTGCGTCATCGTGTCGTCCGTCCGGCACTCGATGCCGATCACGGCCTGGCCGGGCGCCGGAAGCAGGATCTCGGTCGGGATCGCCGTCCCCGCGTCGATTCCGAGCCGCTTGAGGCCGGCCGCCGCAAGCAGCGTCGCGTCGATCTCACCCAATTCGACCTTCTTCA